>DASZON010000126.1:0-1748 GCA_035550755.1 Actinomycetota bacterium
AGCGGGTTGCCGCCGGCCCGCTCCAGCAGCGGCGCCTGGAGCGCGGCCGGGAGCTCGCTGGTGTCGAGCAGGGCGGCCAGCAGCCGCGCGGTGTCGTCCCCGCTGAGCGGCCCCACCTGGACGAGGTCGGTGCCGGGCCGGGCGGCCGCGACCACCAGCAGGGGCACGTCGCCGGACCATTCGACCAGGTGCTCGACGAAGTCCAGGAGGGCGTCGTCGGCCCAGTGCAGGTCCTCGAACACGAGCACGGTCGGGCCCTGGGCGGCCAGCGCCTCCAGCAGCCGCCGCCAGGCCGCGAACGCCTCGGGCTGGCGGTCGAGGCCGGGACCGGCGTCACCGGCCAGGCCGACCAGGGGCCGCAGGTGCCCCTCGACCCAGCGGGCCTCGGCGGGGTCGGCCAGCAGGTCGGCGGCCATGGCGGCCAGCTTGGCCCGGGTGGCGACGGCGTCGTCGGTCTCCAGGATCCCGGCCTGGCCCTTGACCATCTCGCCAAGGGCCCAGAAGGTCACGCCCTCGCCATAGGGCAGGGAGCGGCCCTGGCGCCAGGTGGTCAGCTCCGGCTCGGCGTCGACGGCGGCAAGCAGCTCGGCGACCAGGCGGCTCTTGCCGATCCCGGGGGCGCCGACCAGGGTGACCTGCCGGGGGGCCCGGTCGGCCCGCACCCGGGCCAGGGCCTCGCCGAGCCGGCCCAGCTCGCCCTGGCGCCCGACCAGCGGGGTGCGGCCGCGCGACCCGACGTCGACGCCGAGGCGGGCGATCGGCTCCAGGGCCTCCCAGACGGGCAGGGGCTCGGCCTTGCCCTTGGCCACGACCGACCCGGCCGCGCGGTAGGCGATGGCCCGCCGGGTGGCCCGCCAGGTCGTCTCGCCGACCAGCACCCCGCCGGCCGGGGCCAGCCCCTCCAGCCGGGCGGCGGTGTTGACCACGTCGCCGACCACCGCCTCGCTCTCGCGGTCGCCGAGCACGACCACCGCCTCGCCGGTCATGACCCCGACCCGGATCTGGAGGTCGAGCCCGGGGTCGGTCCCGTTCAGCTCCTTGACGGCATGGAGCATCTCGAGGGCGGAGCGGACCGCCCGCTCGGGGTCGTCCTCGTGGGCGGCCGGGGCGCCGAACACGGCCATGATCCCGTCGCCGATGAACTTGTCCACGGCGCCGCCGTAGCGCTCGACCTCCCGGCGGACCCGCACGTGGTAGGCCAGCAGCCGGGCCCGCACGTCCTCGGGGTCGGCGTTGTCGGACTGGGCGGTGAAGCCGACCAGGTCGCAGAAGACCACGGTGACGACCTTGCGTTCCTCACGGGCCTCAGGAGCCCGCAGCGGCCGCCCGCACGACAGGCAGAACCGGGCCGCGGCCGGGTTCTCCTGCCCGCACCCGCCACAGACCGACATGCCGGGAATTGTACGGCGCCCGCCCGGCCGGCCGGCTGACCATGAAGTTTGCCCCGCTACGCCCACAGTGGGCGTGGCGGGGCATAAACTGTATGGCATTCAGGATTCCGGGGGTGTGGGTCATGGCCGAGTTCGGCGCCGACCGGGGTGGTCCGACGGTGCAGCGGATGCTGGTCGGGGCCAAACTCCGCCGCCTCCGCACCGACCTCGGCCTCACCCGCGACCAAGCCGCCGACCACATCCGCGCCTCCGAATGGAAAATCCACCGCCTCGAAAACGGCCAAGTCAGCTTCAAAGAACGCGACCTCCTCGACCTGCTCCACCTCTACGCCGTCGACGACCCCCAAGAAATCGCCG
>DASZON010000127.1:0-13152 GCA_035550755.1 Actinomycetota bacterium
GAGGCGCCGGGGACGTAGCGCTCCAGGGTCAGCATGCGGCTGTAGATCTCGCGGCTGAGGGCGGCCATGGTCCGGACCACCAGCAGCTCGTGGCGGGCCCGGAACAGCTCCTCCAGGAACGGCACCGGGTCGTCGATCGCGTCGCCCATGACCTCCTGCTCCAGGTGCCTGGCGTCGACGGCAAGGGTGGACAGGAACCCCTCCTGGTGGCGGGCCAGGGCCGAGACGATCGCGTACGACAGCTCGAAGGACGAGGCGGCCCGCAGCCGCCCGGACTCGAGCCGCTCGAGCACCCGGCCGGTCTCGCGCCGGGCGACCTCGGGGTCGACCGCCGGGTGCAGCGGCCCGTGCACGGTCACCAGGAAGCCCGGCCCGATGAACTGGTCGAGCTCGACCTGGTGGACACTGCCCCCCTGGCCGCGCTCGGGGGCGTGCAGGACCAGGAAGACGTGGTCGGGGTAGGCGTGGATCTTGGGGACCTGGTTGCGCTCGACGCAGTCCCGGACGGCCAGGGGGTGGAAGCCGAAGACCTCGGTCAGGACCCGGACGCCCTCGTCGGCGGCGCTGGGGATGTCCACCCACACCAGCCCCTCCCCCATGGCGATCAGCAGCTCGAGCTCGTCGTTGGACCGCCGCTCGACCTTGCCGCCGTTGATCAGCCAGACGTCCACGCTCCCGCCACCTCCCTCCCGGTCCCCCAAGTATGGGCATGTTACGGGGCGCCCTGAGCGGCAATCCGGTCCGTGCTGCCAAGTCCGGAGGTGCCCATGTTCCGGGTTCATGCGGGTGTGGTCGACTACTCGATCCTCGCCATCTACTTCGCGGTGGTGCTCGGGATCGGCTTCGCGGCGAGGCGGGCCGTGCACACCGGGCTCGACTTCTTCCTCTCCGGCCGGTCGCTGCCGGCCTGGATCACCGGGCTGGCGTTCATCGCCGCCAACCTCGGCGCCCTGGAGATCCTCGGCCTGGCCGCCAACGGCGCCAAGTACGGGGCCGCCACCGTCCACTTCTACTGGATCGGGGCGGTGCCGGCGATGGTGTTCCTGGGCATCGTGATGATGCCCTTCTACTACAACTCCAAGGTCCGCAGCGTCCCCGAGTACCTGCGGCTGCGCTTCAACGACCCCACCCACGTGCTCAACTCGCTCAGCTTCGCCGTCGCCACGGTGCTGATCGCCGGGGTCAACCTGTTCGCCATGGCCCTGGTGATCCGCCTGCTGCTGGGCTGGCCGATCCCCATCTCGATCGTGCTCGCGGCGGCCATCGTGCTCGTCTACATCACCCTCGGCGGCCTGTCGTCGGCCATCTACAACGAGGTCCTGCAGTTCTTCGTCATCCTGGCCGGGCTGATCCCCCTCACGATCGTGGGGCTCAAGGTGGTCGGCGGCTGGAGCGGCCTCCAGGACAAGATCAGCAACGCCAAGGCCCTTGGCCCCCTGGCCCTCCATCCCTGGCAGGGCACCGGGGTCGGCAACGTCTCCAACCCGATCGGGGCCGACTGGATCGCGATCGTGTTCGGGCTCGGGTTCGTGCTCTCCTTCGGCTACTGGACGACCAACTTCGCCGAGGCCAGCGGGCCCTGGCGGCCAAGAACCTGTCCGCGGCCCGGCGGACCCCGCTGATCGCCGCCTTCCCCAAGCTGTTCATCCCCCTGGTGGTGGTGATCCCCGGGCTGATCGCCGCCGTCACCGTCAAGGGGCTCGGGGCCAAGACCGGCGACCTGCAGTTCAACAACGCCGTTCCCATCCTGATCGCCCAGTACCTCCCCAACGGGATGCTCGGGGTGGCCATCACCGGGCTGCTGGCCGCCTTCATGGCCGGGGTGGCCGCGAACGTGACCGCGTTCAACACCGTCGTCAGCTACGACCTCTGGCAGGCCTATGTTCGCAAGGACGAGCCCGACGAGTACTACGTGCGCTTCGGCCGCATCGCCACCGTGGCCGGGATCGTCATCGCCATCGGCACGGCCTTCATCGCGGCCGGCTTCAACAGCATCATGGACTACATCCAGGCGTTGTTCTCGTTCTTCAACGCGCCCCTGTTCGCCACCTTCATCATCGCCATGTTCTGGAAACGGGCCACCCCCTGGGCCGGCTTCTGGGGCCTGCTGTCGGGAACCTTCGCCGCGGTCGCGGTCCACTTCCTCCACTCCCGCGGGCCGCTGGACCTGGGCTCGCCGCTGGCGGCGGACTTCTGGGGGGCGGGAGCGGCCTTCGTGGTCGACGTGGTCGTGACGGTCGCGGTCAGCCTGGCCACCCAGCCCAAACCCGAGCACGAGCTGCGGGGGCTGGTCTGGGGCCTGACCGACACCGAGGACACCACCGCCGAGGAGGACCCGGCCGAACGTGTCTGGTGGCGCCGCCCGGGGGTGCTCGGCGGCATCGCCCTCGGCCTCACCGCCCTGCTGTACCTGGTCTTCGTGTTCTAGGAGGTGTGACCATGGCCACGACCGATCCCGACGCCGGCGCGCGCGAGCGGATCGACGAGACCGAGGAGGCCGAGGCCCGCGACCGGGCCACCGGCATGGCCAGCCTGTTCGACCTGCGGGTGGTCATCGGCGGCCTGCTCGCTCTGTACGGGGTGATCCTCACCGTCATGGGCGTGTTCGCCTCCGACGACGCCCTGGCCAAGGCGGCCGGCATCAACATCAACCTCTGGGCCGGCCTGGTCATCCTGGCCGGCGGCGCGGTCTTCCTGCTGTGGGCCCGGCTCCGCCCCCTGCGAGCCGAGGACCTGGAGCCGTCGAGGACCGACGCCGACGACTAGGCACCGTCCAGGAACGGCCGCGGCCGCCACCACGGCGGGGTGCTACCTGGTCGGGACCTGGCCGCAGCTCAGGTTCATCCCGGCCGCGGTCACCGCGCCGGCGTGGTCGGAGGCCAGGTAGGCGGCCGCCCGCCCGACCTCGGCCAGGGTGGTCAGCCGCCCCAGCTGGGTCCGGCCCTCGTTCCAGGCGATCAGCTCGGCCCGGGTCATGCCGGCCGCCCCGGTGCCGTAGCCGGGCTGGAGGTCGCCGGTGTCGGCGATGGCCTCGGGCAGGCCGGTGGTCTGCAGCCAGACCACCCGGACGCCCAGGCGGCCCAGCTCGCACGCCCACTGGCGGCAGTGGCTCTCGATGGCGTCGAAGGTGACCCCGGTGCCGCCGACCTCGGGGATGGCCAGGCGGCCGGTGGTGGCGGTGATGGCCATGATCACCCCCGACCCCCGCCGGGTCATGTGCCGCGCCGCCGCCCTGGTGGTCAGGAACTGGGCCCGCATGGCGTTGGCGATCGGCCGGAAGAAGTCCTCGAACGGCAGCTCCAGCAGCGGCAGCCCGTGGACGTCGTCGTGCCAGATGGCGGTGAACGACACGTCGATGCCGCCGGTCTCGGCGGCCACGCCGTCGGCGAACGCGTCGACGGCCCGCTCGTCGAGGGCGTCGACCTCGGCCGTCTCGGCCGACCCACCGGCGGCGCGGATCTCGCCGGCGACCGCCTCCAGCCGGTCCCTGGTGCGCCCGGCCAGGAACACCCGCGCCCCCTCGCCGGCGAACGCCCGCGCCACCGCCCCGCCGACCGACCCCGCTCCGCCGTAGACCACGGCGGTCCTCCCCTCCAGCAGCATGGCCATCCTCCGTGCGGTCGAGTGCCCGATCCCGGACCGGCAGCATAGAGTCAAGCCATGACCGACCTGCCGACGGGCACGGTGACCTTCCTGTTCACCGACATCGAAGGCTCGACCGGCCTGCTCCGTGCCCTCGGCGACCGGTACCCGGCGGTCCTCGGCGAGCACGCGGCCATCATCCGCAAGGCCGTCGCCGAGGCCGGCGGGGTCGAGGTCAGCACCCACGGGGACGCCTTCTTCGTGGTGTTCACCAGCCCGGCCGGGGCGGTGCGGGCGGCGGTGGCGGCCCAGCTGGCCCTGGCCGCCCACGACTGGCCGGCCGGCTCCCCGCTGCGGGTCCGGATGGGCCTGCACACCGGCGAGGGCACCCGCGGCGGGGACGACTACGCCGGCCTCGACGTGCACCGGGCGGCCCGGATCGCCGACGCCGGCCACGGCGGGCAGGTGCTCGTGTCCGACACCACCCGGGCCATGGTCGAGCACGCCCTGCCCGACGGCGCCGTCCTCCGCGACCTGGGCCTGCACCGCCTCCGGGGCCTGGCCGACCCCGAGCGCCTCCACCAGCTGGCCGGCGGCGGCCTGGCCGGCGAGTTCCCGCCGCCCCGGACCCTCGACGCCCGGCCGGGCAACCTCCCCGTGGCCCTCACCTCGTTCGTGGGCCGGGAGGAGGAGGTCGCCGAGGTGGAGCGGCTGCTCGGCCAGACCCGGCTGCTCACCCTGACCGGGCCGGGCGGGTCGGGCAAGTCCCGTCTCGCCCTGGCCGCCGCCGACGACCTGCTGCCCCAGTTCCAGGACGGCGCCTGGTCCGTCGACCTCGCCCCGGTCACCGACCCGGCCCTGGTCCCGGCGGCGGTGGCCAACGCCCTCGGGGTCCGGGAGGCGGGCGACCGGCCGATCCTGGACGGGGTCAAGGAGCACCTCCGGGACCGCGAGCTGCTGGTGGTGGTGGACAACTTCGAGCAGGTGGCCGAGGCCGGCCCGGTCCTGGAGGAGCTGCTGGGCGCCGCCCCCCGGCTGCGGGTGATGGTCACCTCGCGGGTGGTGCTGTCGCTCCGGGGCGAGCAGGAGCTGGCGGTCCCGCCGCTGCCGGTCCCCGACCCCGACCGGCTCCCCCGCGACCTGGCCGACCTGGAGGCGGTGGCGGCGGTGCGGCTGTTCCGCGACCGGGCGGCGGCGGCCAGCCCCAGGTTCGCCCTGACCGCCGCCAACGCCCCGGTGGTGGCCGAGATCACCGCCCGCCTGGACGGCCTGCCTCTGGCCATCGAGCTCGCCGCCACCCGGACCAAGGTGCTGACCCCCGAGCAGATCCTGTCGCGGCTCAAGCGGCGCCTGTCGGCGGTCACCTCCGGGCCCCGGAGCCTGCCCGAGCGCCAGCAGACCCTGCGGGCCGCGATCGCCTGGAGCTACGACCTGCTCTCCGAGCCCGAGCGGCGGCTGTTCGCGCGGCTGTCGGTGTTCACCGGCGGCTGGACGTTCGAGGCCGCCGAGGCCGTCTGCGACCCGGAGTCCTTCGGGCTCGACGCCCTGGACGGGCTGACCTCGCTGGTCGACAAGTCGCTGGTCCGGCGCGCCGAGCTGCCGGGGCGGCCGGCGCGGTTCTCGATGCTGGAGACGATCCGGGAGTTCGGGCTGGAGCAGCTGGAGGCGCTCGACGACCTCGAGCCCCTGCGGCGCCGCCACGCCGCCTGGTTCCTCGACCTGGCCAGCGACGCCGAGCCCCACCTCACCGCCGACGACCAGGGCGAGTGGCTGGACCGCTGCGACGCCGAGCACGCCAACATCCGCGCCGCCCTCCGCTGGGCGGTCGAGGCCGGCGAGGCCGGCCGGGCCCAGGCGGCCGCCGGCGCCCTGTGGCGGTTCTGGCAGCAGCGGGGCCACCTCGCCGAGGGCGGCCGCTGGCTGGACGAGGTCCTGGCCATGCCGTCGGGGCAGGAGCCGACCCCGGCAAGGGCCAAGGCCCTGGCCGGGGCGGGCGGGATCGCCTGGTGGAGCGACCGGCCGGCGTCCCGGGCCCGCTACGCCGAGGCCCTGGAGATCGAGCGGGCCCTCGGCGACCCGGCCCGGCTGGCCGATGCCCTCTACAACCAGTCGTTCGTGGTCGCCGCCGACGACGACCTGGCCGGGGCGACCGGCCTGCTGGAGGAGAGCCTGGCCCTTTCCCGCCGGGTCGGGGACGAGCAGGGGGCCGCCAGGGCGATGGTGATGCTGGTCGTCCGGGACGCCGTGGAGGAGGCCTGGGACCGGGTGATCGCCCGGGTCGAGGAGGCGGTGGCCATCTGGCGCCGGCTCGGCGACCGCCTCAACCTGGCCTTCGCCCTGATCTGGCTGGCCTTCGCCTACGGCCGGGCCGGCCGCCGGGACGACGCCCGGGCGACCGCCCTGCGGGCCCTGGAGCTGTTCCGCGAGGCCGACAACCCCACCGGGATCGCCCTCACCTTCCTCGACCTGACGTTCCTGCTCACCTGGGAGGGCCGCCACGCCGACGCGCTGCGGATGGCCGCCGTCTCCGAGGCCCAGCGTCAGCCGGCCGGCGGCGCCGCCATGCAGGGGTTCGGCGGCATGCTCGAGGGCGACCCGGCGGCCGACGCCCGCGGCCACCTCCCGCCCGGGGTCGCCGACCAGGCCTGGCGGGAGGGGCTGGCCATGTCCCTGGACGAGGCGGTGGCCGTCGTCGCCGGGGGCGAGGCCCGGCGCTGATCAGGGCGCCAGCTGGTGGCGGTAGGCGTAGGCCACGGCCTGGGCACGGTCACGGGCCCCGATCTTGGCGAACAGGTGGTTGATGTGGCTCTTGACCGTGGCCTCGCTGACCACCAGCCGGCCGGCGATCTCGGCGTTGGTGAGCCCCTCGGCGATCAGCGCCAGCACCTCGGCCTCGCGCGGGGTCAGCCCGTCGGGCAGGGCCGGGGCCGTCGGTCCGGGACCGGCCGCGCCGCCGGCCAGGGCGTCGACCAGCTGGCGCTGGACGGCCGGGTCGAGCGCCACGTCGCCGCGCACCACCGCCTCCAGGGCGTGGCGGATCTCCTCGGCCCCGGCGTCCTTGGTCAGGTAGCCGCGGGCGCCGGCCCGCAGGGCCTCCACCACCGAGCGGTCGTCGGCGTAGGTGGTGAGGGCGATCACCGCGATCTCGGGGTGGTGGTCGCGGAGGCGACGGGTCGCCTGGACCCCGTCGAGGCGGGGCATGCGCAGGTCCATGAGGACGACATCGGGCCGGAGCTCGGCGGCCAGCGCCGCCGCCTGCTCGCCGTCGGCGGCGGCCCCGACCACCTCCACCCCTGCCAGCAGCCCGAGCAGCATGACCAGACCCTCGCGGACCACCCGCTGGTCGTCGGCGACCAGGATGCGGATCGGGCCGCTCATGCCGGGATCCACAGCTCGACGTGGTAGCCGCTGCCGGTGGGGGCCGCGCTCAGGCTCCCGCCGAGCAGCTCGGCCCGCTCGCGCATGCCGGTGAGCCCGTACCCGCCGCCGGGGGCGGCCGGGGCGCGCGGGGCTCCCTTGCCGTCGTCGTCGACGGTCAGGCGGGTGCCCCGGCGCTCGTAGTCCAGGCGCAGGTCGACCCGGCGGGCGCGGGCGTGCCGGCGGACGTTGGTCAGGGCCTCCTAGGCGGTGCGGTAGACGGCGAGCCGGGCCTCGGAGCCGAGCTCGCGCCGGTCGCCGGCGACCTCCAGGTGGCAGCTGATGCCGCTGTCGCGCTCGAACTCCTGGGCCAGGCCGGCCAGCCGGGCGGGGCCGGGCAGCTCCTCGTCGCGGAGGGCGCCGATGGCCCGCCGGGCGTCCTCGAGCCCGGCCCTGGCGAGCTGGTGGGCCCGGTCCACGGTCTCGGCGATCCGAGCGGTGTCGGGCCGGTCGGCGGAGGCCAGCAGCCTGGCCCCCTCCAGCTGGAGGGTGAGGGCGGACAGGGAGTGGGCGAGCACGTCGTGCAGCTCGCGGGCCAGGTGCTGGCGCTCGGCCAGGGCCGCCGCCCGCACCTGGGCCGCCCGGGTCTCCCGCAGCTCCCCCACCAGCTGCTCGGCCCGGCGCTGGCCCTCCCGGGCCCGCTGGGCCAGCACCACCACCAGGTAGACGGTGCTCAGCCCGAGCGCGCTGAGCACGATCCCGGCGACCGGGCGGTGGGCGGTGGCCGCCCGGACCAGGCCGAGGGCGACCACCAGGGCCAGGCCGGCGGCGGTGGCGCCGGCCCGGGCCGGCACCCGCAGGGCGGCCACACAGGCGGCAAGGAAGAAGAACCCGAGGAAGCCGGGGCCGCCGGGCTGGAGCCACATCAGCACCCCCGACCCGGCCACGAGCGCGGCCAGGAACGGCGCCTGGACCCACACCGGCGCGTGGCGCAGCAGCGCCTCCCGGGATCCCAGCAGCCCGACGGCGAAGGCGACCAGGGCGGCCAGCACGCCGAGACGGTCGCCGTGCAGTCCCGGCGCCGGCTGCGTGGCGGGACCGTCGAGGATCACGATGGCGACGATCAGCACCCCGACCGGCCGCAGCCAGCGCTCCGAGGTCGTTCTCGCACCCACGCCGCCACCTTACGACCGTGCCCGCGCCACGGCATCGGCCCGCGGGTGGGGGCCGGACCTCCACCCGCGGGTGGAGGCGCCTCGGCCGGCGGGCCCAGCCCAGGTTCAACCGCCACGCCGAAGACCGTGGGGGCGTGGCCGCCTAGCCTGCGGCCACCGGGATCCACACCGTCGAAAGGAGCCGTCATGCTTCGCCTGACCGGGATCCTCGGGCTGCCCCCGGTGGTGCTCGCGCTGCTGGGCGCCGCCCTGGCCGGCCTGGGCCTGTGGCAGCACCTGCCCGTGGCCGTGGTCGTCGGGGGCGCCCTGCTGCTCAAGGCCCTGCTCGGCGCCGTCCAGGGGGGCCGCCGGTGAGCGCCGTGGCCGTCGAGCACCTGAGCCGCCGTTACGGCGGGCTGGCGGCGCTGGAGGACGTCAGCTTCGAGGTCGCCGCCGGGCAGGTGGTGGCCCTGCTCGGTCCCAACGGGGCCGGCAAGACCACCACCATGGAGATCCTGGAGGGCTACCAGGCGCCGAGCGGCGGGACCGCCCGGGTGCTCGGCGAGGACCCGGCCTGCGCCGGCCGGGCCTGGCGGGCCCGGGTCGGCCTGGTGCTGCAGTCGACCTGCCTCGACCCCCAGCTCACCGTGGTCGAGGCCCTTGGGATCTTCGCCGGCCTGTTCCCGCGCCCGCGGCCCGTGGCCGAGGTGCTGGAGCTGATCGACCTCACCGACGAGGCCGGCACCCGGGTCGGGCGGCTGTCCGGCGGCCAGCAGCGGCGCGTTGACGTCGGGCTCGGCATCGTCGGCCAGCCCGAGCTGCTGTTCCTGGACGAGCCGACCACCGGGCTCGACCCGGCGGCCCGCCGCCAGGCCTGGACCACCATCGAGGGCCTGACCGCGGCCGGGACCACCGTGCTGCTGACCACCCACTACCTGGAGGAGGCCCAGCGGCTGGCCGACCGGGTGCTGGTGCTGGCCCACGGCCGTCTGGTCGCCGACGCCCGGCCCGAGCAGCTGCGCCGCCGCGGCGCGCCGACGGTGATCCGGGTCCCGCTCCCGCCCGGCGCCCCCATTGCCGACCTGCCGCCCACGCTCGCGGCCGCCGCCGGCCCCGACGGCGGCCGGCTGGTCGTCCGCACCGCCGAGGTCACCGCCACCCTGGACGCCCTGGTCGGCTGGGCCCGGCGGCACCAGGTCGAGCTGGCCGGGCTGGAGGTCGGCCCGCCCAGCCTGGAGGACGCATACCTGGCCCTGCTCGAGGAGGAGGTCCCCTCCCATGCCTGACCCGACCCGATCCCCAGACCCGACCCGATCCCCAGACCCGACCCGATCCCCAGACCCGAACCGGCTGCCCGGCCCGTGGCCGACCCTTACCGCCCAGGTCCGCTACCAGCTGCTGCTGCTCGGCCGCAACCCCAACACCCTGGTCGCCGGGGTGCTGCTGCCGGTCCTGCTGCTGTCCCTGACCGGCACCCACGGCGGGCGGGTGGCGGCGGCGGCGCTGGCCGGCCGGGTGGTGCTCGGGGTCACCCTGATCGCCTACCTCACCCACACCGTCGGCCTGGTCGCGGCCCGGGAGGCCGGGGTGCTGAAGCGCTGGCGGGCCACCCCGCTCCCCCGCTGGGCGTACCTGGCCGGGCGGCTGTGCGCCACCGTGGCCATGGCGCTGGCCTCGGGGGCGGTCACGGTCGGTGTCGGCATGGTCGCCTACCACGCCCGGGTCGGCCCCGGGGCGGCCCTTGGGCTGGTGGTGGCCCTCGGCCTCGGCGCCCTCGCCTGGGCCGGGGTCGGCACCGCGGTCAGCGCCTTCATCCCCTCGGCGCCGGCCGCCCAGCCGCTGCTGTCGCTCAGCTACTTCCCGGTGATGCTGCTGTCGGGGGTGCTGGGCACGGCCGGCGGTGTCCCCGGCTGGCTCACCGGCCCGATGGGCTGGCTGCCGGGCCGACCGACCATCGACGCCGTGACCCACGCCCTGGCCGCGACCGGCGCCGCCCCGTCGGTCCCCGTCCACGACCTGGCCGTGCTGGCCGCCTGGGCCGCCGGCGCCCTGCTCGCCTCGGTACACCTGTTCCGCTGGACCCCGGCGGCCGCCTGACGCCGGCTCAGCTCACCGGCCGGGGGCGGCGGTGGCGGTGGCGTCGTCGAACACGGTCGCCCAGTCGCGCCGGATGCTGACCACCCCGGCGACCACCGGCCGCCGCCCGACCCGGCTCCAGATCCGCACCGGCTTGACCGGCCCGTCGTCGAACACGTCCGGCTCGGCCAGGTACACCACCGACCCGCCGTGCTCGTCGGGGGTGTAGCGCAGGGCGTTGGAGCTGCCGATGACCCCCTCGGCGGGGATCCGGTAGATGGCCTGGGTGACCGGCCGCATGAAGTCCCGGTCCCCACCCGAGGCGATGTAGCTGGTGAACCCGTTGGCGTCCAGGTAGTCGAGCAGCTCGACCATCGGCTTGTAGCCGCAGTCGCGGAAGGTCCGGCCGAGCGTCGGGTGGCGCTCGTTGTGCAGGAAGGCGTGGGCGTCCGCCTGGTAGTCGTCGACCGACACGCCCGCGAACGCCTGCAGGATCCCGGGAAGCAGGACCTTGAGGTCGCTGTCGTCGCCGGCGTAGTGCCGGCTGATGACGTCCCCCAGCCACTGGTAGTCCTTGTCGTGGGCGGCCTTCCAGGGCTGGCGGTCGCGCAGCGACGGGTCCTGGTCGGCCATGGCGGCGAGCCGTCGCAGGATGAAGCCAAGCTCGATCGGCATCGGCTTCTCGCACCACAGGGTGCCGTCGTTGTCGACCACCGCCACCCGCGCGTCGGGCTCGACGAACCCCGGCGACCCCGCGGTCGTCGCGGCGGCCACGAACTCCCGGATCGCCGTCAGCGCCGGGCCGTCGTTCCACGAGGCCAGCGCTCGTCGCCGGTGGGTGCCATCACCGACCTCCTCCCGCCGCCTCGACCCCCTGGACGGCGACCATGCGGATGCGGGCGGCGCCCTCGCGGAGCGCCCTGGCCTGGCGGTAGATCTCGGAGTCGTACCAGCGGCGGGCGGCGGCCAGGTCCTCGAACTCCAGCACCACCAGCCGCGGCGGCCGCCAGTCGCCCTCGAGGACGTCCATGTCGCCCCCACGGACCAGGAAGCGGCCGCCGCCGGCGGCGACCGCGCCCGGGGAGGCCGCCTTGTAGCGCTCGTAGCCCTCGGGGTCGCTGATGTCGGTCTCGACGATCACGTAGGCGGCCATGGCGGGTCCTCCTCGGTCAGGCGCGGCGGTGGTGGAGCAGGACGACCCCGTTGCCGAAGCCGCGGGTCTCGGCCAGGCGCAGGTCGGTGCGGGTGTCGACGGGCTCGAACAGGGGCTTGCCGCGGCCGATGGCGACCGGGTGGACGTAGACGCGGTACTCGTCGATCAGGTCGTGGCGGCGGAAGGCGGCCGCCAGATCGGCCCCGCCCAGGGCGAGGTCGCCGTCGGTCCCGGCCGCCAGGCGCCGGACCTCCTCGGGGTCGACCTGGGGGACGACGGTGGTGTTCCAGTCGGCCCGCTCCAGGCTGCGGGAGTAGACGACCTTGGGGGTGTCCCGCCAGATGCCGGCGAACTCGACCATGGCCGGGGTGCTGTCGGGGTCCTGGTCGGCCGTCGGCCAGAACCCGGCCAGCAGCTCGTAGGTGACCCGGCCGCTGAGGAAGGCCCCCATCGCGCCCAGGACGTCGTTGAAGTGCTGGTGGACCTCCTCGTCGACCAGGTGCCAGGAGATGTCGCGGTCCGGCCCCTCGATGAAGCCGTCGGCCGACACCGACATCATGAGGACGATGTTGCCCATGTGGTTCCCTCCCCTGTCCGGATGCTGGAGCATCACACCATGACCGACCGCAAGCCACCCGGGATCGACTTCGGCACCTGGGTCGAACGCAAGATCCGCGAGGCCGCCGAGCGGGGGGCGTTCGACAACCTCCCCGGCGCCGGCAAGCCCATCCCCGACCTGGACAAGCCGCACGACGAGCTCTGGTGGATCAAGCGCAAGCTCCGCGACGAGGAGCTGGCCTCCCTGCCGCCCACGATCGCCCTGCGCAAGGAGGCCGAGGAGGCCCTGACGGCCGCCGCCCGGGCCGGCGGCGAGGCCGAGGTGCGGGCGATCGTGGCCGCCATCAACGCCAAGATCGCCGACGGCAACCGCAAGGCCGCGTCCGGTCCGCCGCTGAACCTGGCCCCCTTCGACCCCGAGCGGGTGGTCGCCCGCTGGCGCGCCGCCCGCCAGCCCGGCCCGCCCGAGCCGGGGGGCTAGCCGCCGGCCGCCGCCCGCCCGAACACCGGCTTGAGGGCGTAGTAGACGTCGCGGTACCGGCGGTAGGCCTCGCTGTAGGCCTGGTGGCGCCCGGGGTCCGGGTTGTGCTCCTCGGGCTGGTAGGTGACGAACGCGGCCACGGCGTCGGCCACGCCGGTGTGGACCGCGGAGCCGACCGCGGCCAGGACGGCCGCCCCCGTGGCGGTGGTCTCGACGCTGGTCGGGACCCGGACCGGCAGGCCGGTGACGTCGGCCTTGATCTGGCGCCACAGGGGCCCCTTGGCCCCGCCGCCGACGATCGTGAGCCGCCGCACCTCCAGGCCGGCCGCGCCCATCCCCTCCAGGATGTCGCGGAGGGCGTACGCGCTGCCCTCCAGCACCGCCCTGGTCATGTGGGCCCGGGTGTGGGCCAGGGTGAGCCCGTAGAAGACGCCGCGGGCGGCCCCGTTCCACTCCGGCGCCATGGCCCCCTGCATGCAGGGCAGGAACACCAGCCCCTCGGCCCCCGGGGGGACCTCGGCGGCCGCGCCGCACAGCAGGTCGTAGGCGTCGCCCTGCCCGTGGGCCTCGGCGTCGCGT
The DNA here is from genome assembly GCA_035550755.1 of Actinomycetota bacterium. Classification (GTDB taxonomy): domain Bacteria; phylum Actinomycetota; class CALGFH01; order CALGFH01; family CALGFH01; genus CALGFH01. The sequence continues at coordinate 12,941 of DASZON010000127.1, forward strand.
TCCACGGCCCCGAACTGGTCCCGCCACCAGCGGAGGTTGCCGCCGGAGACGAACCCCGGGTTCTCCAGCAGCCATGCGTCGGGGTCGGCGTGCGGGTGGCACTCGACGAGCATGGTCGGGTCCTCGCTGGGCTGCCCGCACGCCGCGCACACCGGCTCGGCGGTGCCCGCGACGTCGCACACCTCGCCCTCGGTGTGCACGCCGGCGCCGAG
>DASZON010000128.1:0-6418 GCA_035550755.1 Actinomycetota bacterium
CCGCCCTGACCCTGGACGAGCTGGTGGCCAGGCACGGCCCGCTGCCGGTGCGCCGGGTCGCCCAGCTCGGCCTGGAGCTGCTGGACGCCCTGGAGGCGGCCCACGCCGCCGGCCTGGCCCACCTCGACCTGCGCCCCGGGAACGTCCTGGTCACCGCCGACGGCCGCGCCCGCCTGGCCGGGATCGGCCTGGCCACCCTCCGCCGGGACCTCGGGGCCGGGTCGGCCGGGTCCAGCCGCTCCTACCTCGCCCCCGAGCAGGTCAGAGGCGACCCGGCCGGCCCTCCGGCCGACCTCTGGTCGCTGGGGGCGGTCCTGTGGCTCGCGGTCGACGGCGAGCCCCCGTTCGCGGGCGACCGGAGCGACGCCACCGCCACCGCCATCCTCGGCGACCCGCCGCCGCCGGCCGCCCTCGCCGGCCCGCTCACCCCGGTCCTCCACGCCCTCCTGACCAAACCGTCCAGCGGCCGCCCCACCATCCCCGACACCCGCCGCCTCCTCGAACCCCTGGCAGGCGTCCCCTCGTCCGCCGCCCCAGGGTCCGCCGATTCCGGGGCCGCCGCCGCCCTGGGATCCGCCGCAGGGGGGTCGGCCGTCCCCGGGGCCGAGCTCCTGGCGCCGGGCGCGCCGCACCCGCCCGGCCCGATGCCGGCCCCCCCGGAGGGGGAGCGTAGCTGGTGGGGCGCTCCGGTGCCGGGGAGTGTCCACAGCCCCCCCTACGGGTCGCGGGCGGCCCGCAACGCGATCGACCCGACGCTGCAGCGGGTGCTGCTGATCGCGGGCGGGTCGGTGCTGCTGGCGCTGGTCGCGTTCGTGGTCGTGGTGGCCGTGAACGGCGACCCGCTGGGGCTGCGCTCCCAGGCGGTGGCCTCGACGGTGGCGACGCCGCCGACGACCGCCCCGCCGACCACCGTGCCGCCCCCGACCACCGTGGCCGCCCTGGTCCCGCCCGGCTGGTCGGTGCACACCGACCCGGCGACCCGGTACCAGATCGCCGTCCCGCCCGGCTGGCAGGTCGTCGGCGAGGGCCAGCGCACCGAGCTGCGCGACCAGAGCTCCCCGACCTTCCTGCGCATCGACTGGCAGCAGGACCCTCCGGCCGACCCGGTGACCCTCGAGCAGCAGGCGAGCCAGGCCCACGCCGGCGAGCACGGCGGCTACAGCCAGGCCCGCCTGGAGCCGTCCCAGTTCAAGGGCCTGCCCGCCGCCCTGCTGGAGTTCACCTACCAGGACGGCGAGACCTGGCACGCCCTCGAGCTCGGCGTCCGCTCCCCGCGCCACCACGTCGCCATGGCCATCTACGCCCGCGACCGCGACTGGGGGGCCGGCTGGGCCCTGTTCGAGGCCTTCAAGGCCTCCTTCGTCCCGCCCGTCAGCTGACCGGTTGCGCCGGCGGTCGGCGGGTAGTGTGGACGGGTATGTCCGCTCCGGCTCCCGACCGGATGGTCGCCAACCGTTACGCGCTCACAGCCCCCCTCGGGCGGGGAGGGATGGGCGTCGTCTGGCGTGCCCAGGACGCCGTCCTCGGCCGGGAGGTGGCGGTCAAGGAGGTGGTGCTCCCGCCCGCCATGCCGGAGGAGGAGCGGCGCCCGGCCCAGGCCCGGGTGATGCGGGAGGCGCGGGCGGCGGCCCGGCTCAACCATCCCGGCGCGGTCACCCTCTACGACGTCGTCCAGGACCGGGGCGGCACCTTCATCGTCATGGAGCTGGTCGACGCCTCGACCCTGGCCGACCTGGTCCGCGCCCAGGGGCCGTTGCCGGTCGAGCGGGTGGCTGAGATCGGCGCCCAGGTGGCCGCCGCCCTCGAGGCGGCCCACGCGGCCGGGATCGTCCACCGCGACGTCAAGCCGGGCAACGTCATGGTCGGCGAGCACGGCGCGGCCAAGCTGGCCGACTTCGGGATCGCCTCGCTACAGGGCGATCCCCAGCTGACCTCGACCGGCCTGGTGATCGGTTCTCCGGCCTACATGGCGCCCGAGCAGGCCAAGGGCGAGGAGAGCGGCCCGCCGGCCGACTTCTGGGCCCTGGGCGCGACCATGTTCTACGCCGTGGAGGGCGAGCCGCCGTTCGACCGCGGCTCCTCGGTGGCCACCCTTGCCGCCGTCGTCAACGACCCGCCCCGCACCCCCCGCCGTGCCGGTCCCCTCACCGGTCTCATCACCGCCCTCCTCGCCAAGGACCCGGCCGACCGCCCGTCCGGTCCCGCCCTCCGGGCCGAGCTGGCCCGTCTCGCCACCCGTCCCGCCCCACCCACCGAGGTCCTCCCCACCCAGGGCCCCGGCCGCACGATCCCCCTCCCGGCCCCCTCGTTCACGACACCACCTTCGCCACCGCCGCCCCGGACCGCCCCGGAGCGGCCGTTGCTGCCGCCGGCGCCGCTGGTCGACCGGCGGGGGAGGGGGCGGATGGCCGGGGTGCTCGCGCTGCTGCTGGTGCTCGGCCTGGCGGGGGTGCTGCTGGCGGTGAGCCTCCGGTCGGGTGACGACCACCCGAACGCCGCCCCGACGACCCGGGCGGCCGGGGCCGGAGGGGACGGGGCGGCCTCGACCACCGGCGCGCCGGCGACCACCGGGGCGCCGGCGACCACCAGGGCACCCGGCACGACCGGCGCCCCGACCGCGGCCGGGCTGCCCGAGGGCTGGACGGCATTCACCAACTCGCGGGGGGCGACCCGGGTCGGGGTGCCGCCCGGGTTCAAGGCCCGGACCCGGAGCCGGTTCAACGCCACCGTCGTCGACGAGCAGGGCGGGGCCAAGCGGGTGTTCACCGTGCGGTCGCAGAACCCGTCGGCGCCGCTGCCCCAGGCGTCACGGGACTACCGGGCGGCCGCCCCCGGCAACTTCGAGGACTTCCGCGAGGTCCGCTACGCCGAGAACCAGACCTACGCCGGCCACGACGGCGCGGTGGTGTTCGAGTACGAGGCGGTCCGGGACGGCCGCCGGGTCCACGTCAGCCACATCAACTTCAAGGGCCGGAGCTGGGGCTACAACGTCGAGCTCATCGTCCCGGCCGGCCAGTGGGACGCCTCCCAGGAGCTGGCCCGGCAGTTCGAGCAGGCGTTCCGGGCCCTCGGCTGAGCGGCGGGCGGGATCGTGGCCACCCGACCCGGCAGCCGGTAGCGTTCCGGTCGATGGCAACCAACGGCCCCGGGCGGCGCGTCGCCAACCGCTACGAGCTCACCGACGAGCTCGGCCACGGCGGCATGGGCGTGGTCTGGCGGGCCACCGACACCCTGCTGGCCCGCCAGGTGGCCCTCAAGGAGGTCGACCTGCCGCGCGGGGGCGACGCCGAGGAGCGGGAGGGGCTGCGGGCCCGGGTCACCCGGGAGGCGCGGGCGGCGGCCCGCCTCAGCCACCCCGGGGTGGTCACCGTCTACGACATCGCCCACGACGGCGACCGGGACTACATCGTCATGGAGCTGGTCTCGGCCCCGACCCTGGAGGAGCTGGTCCGCACCCACGGGCCGCTCGCCCCCGACCGCGCCGCCCGCCTCGGGCTGGGGCTGCTCGACACCCTGGAGGCGGCCCACCGGGCCGGGATCGTCCACCGCGACCTCAAGCCCCGCAACGTCATGGTCCGCCAGGACGGCGCGACCAAGCTGGCCGACTTCGGCATCGCCTCGGTCCAGGGCGACCCCCGGCTGACCGCCACCGGGCTGGTGGTCGGCTCGCCCGCCTACATGGCGCCCGAGCAGGTCGAGGCCGAGCCGGCCAGCCCGGCCACCGACCTGTGGGCGCTGGGCGCGACCCTGTGGTTCGCGGTCGAGGGACGGCCGCCCTTCGGCGGCGGCGAGTTCCAGACCCTGAGCGCGATCGTCAACGGCCACCCCCGCCAGCCCCAGCGCCTCGGGCCCCTGACCCCGGTCCTGGCCCGGCTGCTGGTCAAGGACCCCGCCGGCCGGGCGACCCCGGCCCAGCTCCGCCCCCTGCTGCGCCAGGTCGCGGGCAGCCCCGGCGGGGGGCTGTGGACCGCCGCCGCCGCCGGTTCCCCGCCCGGGCTACCCTCCCAGTTCGGGGGCCCCGGCGACGGCGGGTCGGGTTCCGGCGCGCCCGGGTCGGGTGCGGCCGGGTCGGGTGCGCCCGGGCCCGGTGCGGCCGGGCCCGGTGCGGCCGGGGACGCCACCGTGGTGGGGGAGCGGGAGGTCGACTCGGGCGACACGCCGCCGGTGCCGAGCCGGGTCCGGCGCCGGCAGGGCGACGACGCTCCCCCGGGGCAGCGCGGCCCGGCCGGACGGCGGGGCCGGCGCCGGCTGCCGCCGGTCCCGCCGGTGCCCCTGGCCGGGGAGCCGGTCCGGTTCGGGGGCCGCCGCCGGGTGCGGCTCCCGGTGGTGTTCGCCGTCGTGGCCGTGGTCCTGGCCGGGACCATCGTCTGGCAGGGGCTCAGCGACGACGACCGGCAGCGGCGCCCGTCCGCCGCCACGCGGCCGGCCGTCCCGGCGGCCTGGCGGACCTTCCAGGACCCCGACGGCACCTACCGGCTGTCGTTCCCGCCGACCTGGACCCCGACCGACCGGGGGCCGTTCATCGACTTCACCGAGCCGGGCGGGGACCGCTTCTTCCGGGTCCAGCCGACCACCGACGGGATGGCCCCGCTCGACGCCCAGCGGAGCCTCGAGCGCTCGTTCATCGCCAGGCACCCGAACGACGGCTACCAGCGGCTGCGGCTGGGGCCGACCAGCTTCCGGAGCCTGCCCGCGGCCGAGTGGGAGTTCACCTTCCTGGACGAGGGCCGGCCCACCCGCGGGTACGACCTCACCTTCGTCACCGGCGGCCGCCGCCACGCCATCTTGTTCCAGTCGCCGGCCGGCCGCTGGGCGTCCTCCCAGGACGAGCTCCAGGCCTTCCTGGCCGGCTTCCGTCCCCGCGGCTAGTCCCTGCCGCCCGGGCCGCTGCGGTCCCCGCCGCCGCCCCCGCGGGCCCGGTCCATCGTCTCCAGGGCGTCGACCAGCACTTGGCGCTCGGCGTCGCTCAGGTTGGCGTCGGGGTGGGCGAGCAGGTACCGGCGGGGCGGCATCGAGCCCTCGGCGACCGCCTCGGCGCCGTCGTCGGCCTCGCCGTCGTCGGAGTCCCAGGTGGAGAAGTTGAGCTTGGCCCGGCCCTGCTCCACGTCCCGGGCGAGCAGCCACGAGAACGGGGCCACATGGCTCTGCGGCGGCCAGCGGGTCTGGTTGCTGTGGCAGTCGTAGCAGGCCGCGGTGGCCAGCTCCCGGGCCCGGCCGTCCGGCCAGGGGGCGTCCCGGGTCACCGGCGGGTTGGTGTGGTCGCGCCCATAGGGCACGAGCTGCAGGAGCACGGCCACAGCGAGCAGCCCGAGCCCCGCTCGGACCAGGAACCTGCGCCGTCCCGTCGCCATGTGCGCTCCCTAGATCGCCACCGGGGCCCGTTCGTTACGGTCGGCACCACCAGCGGGTAGGCTGAGGGCCACCCGCGGAGGTGAGGTCATGGGCGACGGCGACCAGCGTTCCACCGAGTCGGGCATCCCCATCGAGGTGGTCTACGGACCCGAGGACCTGGCCGGGTGGGACCCGGCGACCGCCCTGGGGGCGCCCGGCCAGGACCCCTTCACCCGCGGGGTGTACCCGACCATGTACCGGGGCCGGCCCTGGACGATGCGCCAGTACGCCGGGTTCGGGTCGGCCGCCGAGACCAACGCCCGCTTCCGCTACCTGCTGGAGCACGGCCAGACCGGCCTCAGCGTGGCCTTCGACCTGCCGACCCAGATGGGCTACGACTCCGACCACCCGATGGCCGCCGCCGAGGTCGGCAAGGTCGGGGTGGCCATCGACTCCCTGGCCGACATGCGGCGGCTGTTCGAGGGCATCCCCCTGGACCAGGTCTCGACCTCGATGACCATCAACGCCCCGGCGGCCGTGCTGCTGCTCCTCTACCAGCTGGTCGGCGAGGAGCAGGGGGTCGACCCGGCCGCCCTCACCGGCACCGTCCAGAACGACGTGCTCAAGGAGTACATCGCCCGCGGCACCTACATCTACCCGCCGGCGCCGTCGCTGCGCATCACCACCGACCTGTTCGCCTACTGCGCCGAGCACCTGCCCCGCTTCAACACCATCTCCATCTCCGGCTACCACATGGCCGAGGCCGGGGCGACGGCCGTGCAGGAGGTCGCCTTCACCCTCGCCAACGCCATCGCCTACGTGCAGGCGGCCGTGGACGCCGGGCTGGCCGTCGACGCCTTCGCGCCCCGGCTGGCGTTCTTCTTCGTCGCCCGCACGACCCTGTTCGAGGAGGCGGCCAAGTTCCGGGCGGCCCGCCGCATCTGGGCCGACACCATGGCCAGCCGGTTCGGGGCCGCCGAGGCGCGCTCGCGGATGCTGCGCTTCCACACCCAGACGGCCGGGGTCGAGCTCACCGCCCAGCAGCCCCTCAACAACGTCGTCCGGGTGGCCGTCCAGGGGCTGGCGG
>DASZON010000129.1:0-19835 GCA_035550755.1 Actinomycetota bacterium
GATGAAGCTGGTCGTGGCGGTCATCAAACCGTTCAAGCTGGAAGAGGTGAAGGCGGCGCTGGAGGGCGTCGGCGTCCAGGGCCTGACCGTGACCGACGCCCGCGGCTTCGGCCGCCAGCGGGGCCACACCGAGGTCTACCGTGGCGCCGAGTACCAGGTCGAGCTGCTGCCCAAGACCCGCATCGAGGTCCTGGCCGATGACGACGCGGTCTCCGACGTGGTCAAGGCGATCGTCGACGGTGCCCGCACCGGCTCGATCGGGGACGGCAAGGTGTGGGTGGTGGCGGTCGAGCAGACTCTGCGCATCCGCACCGGCGAGATGGGAGGCGATGCGCTCTGAGCTACGGCTCCGTTGAGCTCGCCGGGGTACGGGCGGCCGCGGAGCTGACGCTGAACGAGGGCGGCCGCCCGGCACGGCGCCGGGCGGCCGCCCTCGACCACGCTCTGGCCGAGCTGGTCGACAGCGTGCCCCTGCCACGGAGCAGCCTGGCCGTCGTGGCCGTCGGCGGCTACGGCCGGGGTGATGTCTCGCCCCACTCCGACGTCGACCTGCTGGTGCTGGTCGACGACCGGCGCCAGCCCAGCCCCGAGGACCTGCGCGGCCTGCTCTACCCGCTGTGGGACGCCGGGTTCCAGGTCGGCCACGCCGTCTGCTCGCCCAAGGAGGCGATCGAGCGGGCCAAGGGCGACCTGGAGGCGGCCACCTCCCTGCTCGAGGCCCGGCTGGTGGCCGGGCCGGTGGGCCTGATGGACGAGATGACCGGCCGGCGGCGCCGCTGGCTGGAGCGCGACGGCCGCCGCGTGGCCCGGCGGCTGCTCGAGGTGACCGCCGAGCGGCACCTGCGGGTCGAGCGGGCCGGCTGGGTGCTCGCCCCCGACATCAAGCAGGACGTCGGCGGCCTGCGCGACCTGCACGCGGTCGGCTGGCTGGCCGCGGTCGCCGGCTGGCCCCGCCCGGCCGGGCGCCCCGAGCTGGTGCGGGCCGGGGAGCTGCTGCTGGCCGTGCGCGAGGCCCTGCACGGCCAGACCCGCCGCAAGACCGACCGGATCCGGGCCGACCTCCAGCCGGCTGTGGCCAAGGCCCTCGGCCTCGACGGCGAGGACGCGGTCGACCGTCTGATGGCGGCCGTCCACACCGCCGCCCGCACGGTCGAGTACCTGGCCGCCGTCGAGACCCGCACCCTGGCCGAACGCCTCCTCGGCGGGCCCCGCCGCTCGGGTATGGTCCGGAAGCTGGAACCGGGCGGCATCCGCCTGGAGGACGGCCTCCTGGTCGCCGACGCCGCCGAGGTGGGGCGCGATGCCGCAGAGGTGGGGCGCGATGCCGCAGAGATGGGGCGCGATGCAACCGAGACGGGGCGCGATGCAGCCTCAGCGCCCGGTGATGGGGCCCCTTCCGGGAGGGTAGCCCAGGCCGGGAACGAAGGCGCGCCGTCGTCCACAGCCCCCCCTGACGCCGCGCCAGTGTCTACAGCCCCCCCTGACGCCGCGCCAGTGTCCACAGGCCCCCCTGACCGCGCGGGCGAACCCGGGCCCGATGCCCAGGACGAGGTGCTGCTGGCCGTGCGGCTGGTGGCGGCCCGGGCGCGGACCGGGCGGCAGATCGCCCGGCCGACCCTGGCCTGGCTGGAGAAGACCTTCGACCGGGGCCCGGTCGACCGCTGGTCGGAGCCGTTGCGGGCGGCGTTCATGACCGTGCTGCGGGGGCCCGAGGCGGTGGGGGCGTGCGAGCTGCTCGACCACGTCGGCGGGTGGGCGGTGCTGCTGCCGGAGTGGCGGCCGGTGCGGGGACGGGTCCAGCACGACCCCTGGCACCGCTACACGGTGGACGGGCACGCCTTCGCGGCCGCGGCCGAGGTGTCCAGGCTGCTCGAGCAGGACGAGCGGGCGGCGAAGACGGCCGAGGCCGCCGGGGACCTCGACGCCCTGTACCTGGCGGCGATCTTCCACGACATCGGCAAGGGCTCGGGCGAGGACCACAGCGTGGCCGGGGAGCTGCTGGCCCGCCGGGCCCTGGCCCGGATGGGCCTTGACGCCGACGAGCTGGAGGAGGTGGCGGTCCTGGTCCGCCACCACCTCCTCCTGGTCGAGACGGCGACCCGGCGCGACCTGGACGACCCCACGGTGGTCGAGAGCGTGGCCGCCGCACTCGGGTCGGCCCGCCGGGTGCGGCTGCTGCACCTGCTGACCGTGGCCGACGGGCTGGCCACCGGCCCGGCGGCCTGGAACGACTGGAAGGGGACCCTGGTCGCCGACCTGGCCTCCCGGGTCCTGCACGTGCTGGAGCGGGGGTCGCCGCCCTCGCCCGGCGACCCCGACGCCCTGGCCGCGCGGATCGAGGCCGCCCGCCCCGCCCTGGCCGGCCAGGCCGCCCGCCTCCTGGCCACCCTGCCCGACTCGTACCTGTCCACCCTCGCCTCGGGCGACGCCGCCGAGCTGGCCGAGGAGCTGGAGCTGCTGGCCGACCCGCCCGGGCCTGGTGGGGTCCGCTACCGGGTCGACCCGTCGGGTGACGGTCACGGGCTGGTGACGGTGTGTGCCGCCGACCGGCCGGGGACCCTGGCCCGGACCACCGGGGTGCTGGCCCTGCACCGGGTGTCGGTGCTGCGGGCCCACGTCTGGTCGACCAGCGACGGCCTGGCCCTGCAGCGCTTCGCCGTCCAGGCCCCGCAGAGCCTGCGCTGGCAGCGCCTCGGGGCGGACATGGACGCGGCCTGGTCGGGCCGGCTGGCGGTGGACGCCCGCCTGGAGCGCAAGGCCCGCGACTACCGCCCCCCAGCCCCGGTCGAGCCGGACGTGCGGGTGCTGCCCGACGAGTCGGTCCACTCGACCGTGGTCGAGGTCCGGGCGGGCGACGCCCTCGGCCTGCTCCACGCCGTCGCCGCCGCCCTCGGCGACCTCGACCTGGACGTCCGCGTGGCCAAGATCGACACCCTCGGCGACCGGGTGGTCGACACCTTCTACGTCCGCTCCCCCTGGGGGGCCAAGCTCAGCGACGACCAGGCCGACGAGCTCACCCTGGCCATTCGCTACCGCATCGGCCGTCTCCTCGGCGGCTGAGTTGCTAGGCTCGCCCGGCAGCGGCCCGGTAGGCCGTCCAGGAAGGAGCGCGCGATGTCGCAGGTGCCCCCATCCCAGCCTCCGCCGCCACCAGCCGGGGGCCCGCCGGGCCAGCCGCCGCTGTCGGCCGACCAGGAGCGGCTGTGGGCGATGCTCGCCCACCTGCTCTCGTTCGTGGCCGCCTACATCGCGCTCGGGTTCATCGCCCCGCTGATCGTCCTGCTGGTGTTCGGCCCCCGCTCGGCCTATGTCCGGGCTCACGCCGTCGAGTCGCTCAACTTCAACCTGAGCTGGCTCATCTACGCCATCGTGGGCGTGATCACCATCCCCATCGGGATCGGCATCCTGATCCTGCTCGCCCTCGGCGTCGCCTACGTCGTCCTGGTGATCATCGCCTCGATGCGGGCGAACGGCGGCCAGTTCTTCCGGTACCCGCTCACCATCCGGTTCGTCCGCTAGACACGCTCTAGGCGACCGGGCAGGCGCAGGGGGTGGCGCCGCAGCGGGGGCAGTCGCCGGCGTAGCGGGACACCGCCTTGGCCAGGTCGACCCCGACGAGGTTGGCCACGCTGGCCAGCCAGGCCAGCGCGTCCCCGAGCTCGTGCTCGAGGGCGGCCGGGTCATGGCCGCGCAGGGCCTTGGCGACCTCGCCGACCTCCTCGACCCACCACCGGAAGGTCCCGTCGACCCCTCTGGCCCGGTCCCGCGACCCGTACAGGGCCTCGATCCGGTGCTGCAGCTCGGCCAGCTCCACAGTCCCTCCCGTGCTGTCGTGGCGGGCTCCTATGCTTCGCCCATGGTGCCCCTGAAGGACGAGGTCCTGAGCCGCCTGGCCGCCGAGGCCAACGTGGCCCAGTTCGTCAGCTTCGGCCCGGGGGCGGACCTGCCGCAACGTCACGCCTGGGTGCGCGGCCACCCGCCCGGCCACCGCTTCCCCGACCCGGCCGCCGCGGTCGGGGCCCTGCTGGCCGCGGCCCCGGCCGGCTCGGTCAACGTCCGCAGCTTCCGCGCCGGGGCGGCCAAGGGCGGGCCGTTCAGCTACGGGCTGGGCCGCCGCGACGTCATCCTGGCGGTGCTGACGGCCCGGGCCGGGGAGGGCCTGCACACCATCGCCAACGAGACGCTCGACGTCGACGACGGGGGCGTCTCCGGGGTCGCCCTCGGCGGGCTGGTCGAGTTCGCCCCCGGCGACACCCCACGAGCGGTGGAGCGCCCGGGGACCGTCGCCCTCGGCCACGACGCCGCCCTCCGGCTGCTCGGGACCGTCTACGGGTTCCGGCCCGAGCTGGCTGCGTCCCCCGGCGAGCGGGTCGAGTTCAGCATCCACCCGCTGGTCGCCGGGTTCCGCCGCACCCACACCGTGCTGTGGGAGCGCGAGCCCGCCGGGCGGATCGCCCTGGCCCGGCGCCTCAGCTGGCCCAACGCCTTCAGCCGGATCCTCGGCGACAAGGCCTTCGGCCTGCTGGTGGCCGACCTCCACGGCCTGCCCGTGCCGGCCACCACCGTGGTCGGGCGCCGGGTCGCCCCCTTCTCCTTCGGGCGCCCCACCGGCGGCGGCGAGCGCTGGCTGCGCACCTGCCCGGCCGAGCCCGTCCCCGGCCGGTACCCGACCCGGCGGGGCTGGCGCGACCCCTATGCCCTGCTGGCCGACGAGGACCCGGACGGCACCCGGCTCGCCGCCGTGCTCGCCCAGGACAGCGTCCCCGCCCGCTGGTCGGGCGCGGCCATGCCCGCCGCCGGCGGCGGCCTGCTGGTCGAGGGCGGCGAGGGCTTCGGCGACGACTTCATGCTGGCCGGGGCGTCCCCGGCCGCGCTCCCGGCCCGGGTCACCGACCACGTCCGCCGGCTCGGCGCCCGGGCCGCCGCCGCCCTCGGCCCGGTCCGCTTCGAATGGGCCCACGACGGCGGCCAGGCCTGGGTCCTCCAGCTCCACCTGGCCACGGTGGCCGCCTCGGCCACCACCATCTCCCCGGGGACCCCGGCCCGCTGGCACCGCTTCGACCCGGCCCAGGGCCTGGAGCGCCTCCGCGACCTGATCGCCAGGGTCCCGGCCGGCGACGGCGTCGAGCTCACCGGCGACGTCGGGGTGACCTCCCACGCCGGCGACCTGCTCCGCCGTGCCGCCATCCCGGCCAGACTGGCCGGTCCCGTTGCTGGTCGGGATGCCGGGATTTGAACCCGGGGCCTCCACGTCCCGAACGTGGCGCGCTGCCAAGCTGCGCTACATCCCGTTTCGAGTTGGCAGTGTACCGCAGGCGGGGACGTCGGCTGGCGGGGATGGGGGGAGCCGGCCGCCAGGCCGGTCAGGCCTCCGCCCGGGCGCCGTCGGGGTCGGGGACCACGAAGCGGTAGCCCATCCCGGGCTCGGTCAGCAGCAGCTGCGGGGCCGCCGGGTCGTCCAGCTTCTTGCGCAGGTTGGCCATGTAGACCCGCAGGTACTGGGACTCGTCGCCGTAGCCGGGGCCCCACACCTGCTCGAGCAGGAACCGGTGGGTGCACAGGCGGCCGGCGTTGACGGCCAGGGTCTCCAGCAGCCGGTACTCGGTCGGGGTGAGCCGCACCGGGGTCCCGTCCCTGGTCACCAGCTTGGCGTCGAGGTCGACGGCGACCTCGCCGGCGGTGACGATCCGGGGCCGGTCGGCCCCGGCCGTGCGGGCGTGGCGCAGGGCGACCCGGATCCTGGCCATCAGCTCGCCCACGCCGAACGGCTTGGTCACGTAGTCGTCGGCGCCCAGGTCGAGGGCGGCCACCTTGTCCCGCTCGCTGTCGATGGCCGTCAGCACCACCACCGGGACCTCGCTCCAGGTGCGCAGCCGGCGCAGCACCTCGAGGCCGTCGACGCCGGGCAGGCCGAGGTCGAGCACCACACAGTCCGGCTGGTAGGCCTCGATCGCGGTCAGGGCGGCCTCACCGCTGGCCGCGGTCAGGACCTCGTAGCCACGCACGCGCAGGTTGGCCGCGACCGCCCGCACGATCGGCGGCTCGTCGTCGACGACCAGGACCCGGGTCATGGCCGGGCCACCTCCTCTTCCTCCTCCAGCGGCGCCCGGCGGGGCGACACCGGGAGGGTGAGCACGAAGGTCGCGCCGCCTCCCGGCGTGTTCTCGACCTGGAGGCTGCCGCCGTGCGCCTCCACGATCCCGCGGCAGATGGCCAGGCCCATGCCGGTCCCCTCAGGCCGCCGGCCGCCGCCCTTGAGCCGGTAGAACTGGTCGAAGATCCGCTCCCGCTCCGGGCCGGGGATGCCGGGGCCGTGGTCGGCCACCCGCAGCTCGACCGTGCCCGCGGCCTGCTGGGCGACCACCTGGACGGGGCCGTCGGCGGCATAGGCGCGGGCGTTGTCGAGCAGGTTGGTCAGCACCTGGTCGAGGCGGACCGGGTCGACCAGCACCGGTGCCAGCTCGTCGGGCACGTCCACGTCCACCCGCTGCCGCGAGGCGGCCCGGGCCCGGCGGACCACCGGGCCGACCACCTCGGCGACCGAGCTCTCGACCAGCCGGGGGTCGAGGGCCCCGGCCTCGATGCGGGACATGTCGAGCAGGTTGTGGACCAGGTGGGTGAGCCGGTCGACCTCGTCGTTGATGGTGGTCAGGAACTCGTCCCGCTCGGCGTCGCTCCAGCTGACCTCCCGGTCGAGCAGGCTCGAAGCCGAGGCCTTGATCGAGGCCAGGGGGGTGCGCAGGTCGTGGGAGACGGAGTTGAGCAGGGCGGTCCGCAGCCGGTCGGTCTCCTGGAGGGCCAGGGCCCGGTTGCGCTCGGCCTCCCGCTGGCCCTGCTCGACGGCCAGGGCGGCCTGGTTGGCGAAGGTCGCCAGAACCCGGCGCTCGGCCTCGCCGAACCCCGAGGACTCGGGGCCGCCGGCCACCACCACCAGCGCCCCCACGGCGTTCCCGCCGCTGCGCATGGGGACGGTCAGGGCCCGGCCCGGCTCCAGGTCGTCGGGCACCTGGCCGTCGACCGCGGCCGTGCGGACGCCGTCGTCCGATGGCAGCACGATCGCGCAGCCGGCCAGGTCGAACAGGGAGCGCACGGTGCTGACCACACCCCGCAGGGTGTCGTCGAGGCTGCCGTGGGCGACCAGGCTGGTGGACAGGTCGAACAGCATCCGGGTCTCGCGCTCGCGGCGCTCGGCCTGGTCCCGGCGGCGCTCGCTCGAGGCCACCAGCAGGCTGACCACGACCGCGACCAGCAGGTAGACGGCCAGCGACAGCCAGTCCTGGGGGTCGTCGACGAGGATGTGGTGGTAGGGCTCGATGAACAGGAAGTCGAAGGCCAGGAACCCCAGGCCGGAGGCGGTGATCCCGGGCCCGAGCCCTCCGGCCGCGGCCGCCGCCGTCACCACCAGCAGGTAGGACAGCACCACGTTGGTCTTGCTGACGTCGCCCCGGAAGACCAGCAGCGGGGCGGTCATCAGGGCGGTCCCGCCCACGGCCACGGTGTAGCCGAGCGCGCCCCGAGGCCCGCCCACCGCCAACCGACGCGGGACGTCCATGGAGCAAGGATAGGCCGACGGGAAGCGTACGATCAGGACGTGGGCCAGACACGCAGGCGGGGGACCCGGCCGGACTTCAAGCCGGACTGGGAGCCGTTCAGCCTGCCCGAGGACGAGGTGCTGCGCCGCGGCGGCGCCCTGTTCGACAACGGCATGTACTGGGAGGCCCATGAGGTCTGGGAGGAGGTCTGGCGGATGCGCAAGGGCCGCCCCGACCGCGACTTCCTCAAGGGCATCATCCAGGGCGCGGCCGGCATGTGGCACGCCACCCAGGGCAACTGGAAGGGCGCGGTCAGCGTCCTGTCGCGGGCGGTCGAGTACCTGGAGCCGTACCGGCCGGCCAAGGACGGGATCGACGTCGACCGCCTCTCGGCCGCCCTCTCCGAGGTCGTCCGGGCGTGCACGGTGGCCAGGGACGGGGGGCCGGCGCCGCGGCTGTCGATGGTCCGGCTGGACCTGGGCGGTGCCCGGTGAACGACGAGGTCACCCCCATGGGCAGGGCCCGGGCCCGGGTCCGGGGCCGGTTCGAGGGCCAGATCCGGCGGATCCGCATCCAGCCCCAGGCGGCCGTCCCCACCCTGGAGATCGTGCTCGAGGACGGCAGCGGCCGGATCTCGGCCCTGTTCATGGGCCGCCGGGGCATCGCCGGGATCGAGTGCGGGGGGCGGCTGGCCATCGAGGGCACCCCGGTGGCCAGCGACCGGGGGCTGACCCTCTACAACCCCCTCTACGACCTGCTGTAGCCGGCCTCCTCCTCGTCGGGCTCGGGCTCCCCGACCAGGAGCTCGCGGACCTGGCCCTCGCTGCCCTCGGAGGCGACCACCAGCACCTCGTCGCCGACGGCGAACACCGTGTCCTCCTTGGGCACGACCACGTGCCCCTCCCGGACCACCGCGACCGCGGCCGCGTCCATGGGCAGGGCCAGGTCCCGCAGGGTCCGGCCGACCGCCGTGGACCGGTCGGCCAGGGTGACCGCGTGCAGCGACACGTGCCCGCGCTCGAACTCCATGACCTTGACCATGCTGCCGACGGTCACGGCCTCCTCGACCAGCGAGCGCAGGATGTGGGGGGTGGAGACGGCCACGTCGACCCCCCAGGCCTCGTTGAACAGCCCGTGGTTCTTGGGGTTGTTGACCCGGGCCACCACCCGGGGCACGGCGAACTCCTGCTTGGCCAGGAGCGAGACGACCAGGTTGTCCTCGTCGTCGCCGGTGGCCGCGACCATCACGTCGGCGTGGGCGACCCCGGCCATGACCAGCGAGAGGACCTCGCAGGCGTCGAAGGGGAACCACTCGGCCTCCTTCAGGGCCGGCCGGGCCACCTCCACGACGTGCAGGTCCTTCTCGATCATGGTGACCTGGTGGCCGGCGGCCAGCAGGTCGGCGGCGATGAACTGGCCGACGTTGCCGGCCCCGGCGATCGCGACCCTCACCCGTGGACCTCCTGGGCCGGGGCAGCCTCGTCCCGGGTCCCGCGGCGGGCGGCCAGAACCCGCGGCCGCAGCTCCTGGAGGCCCTCGTCGTCCACGGCCAGGTGGACCTGGTCGCCCTCCTGGAGCACGGTCTCGGGGCTGACGATCCGGGCGTGGCCGGTGCGGGTCACCCCCACCACCCGCCGGTGCCCCTCGGCCTCCAGCTCCTCGACCTTCCAGCCGGCCCACCCGTCGGGCAGCACCAGGGTGATCAGGGCGATCTCGGCGTTGGGGTCGCGCCAGTCCGAGGCGATCTGGTCGGGGATCAGCACCCGCATCACCTGGTCGGTGGTCCACTTCACGGTGGCCACGGTGGGGATGCCGAGGCGCTGGTAGATCTCGGCCCGGCGGGGGTCGTAGATGCGGGCCACCACCACCGGGGTCTCGAACTTCTCCCTGGCCAGGCGGGCGGCCACGATGTTGGAGTTGTCGCCGCTGGACACGGCCGCGAACGCCTGGGCCCGCTCGATCCCGGCGGCCCGGAGCACGTCCTCGTCGAACCCGTACCCCTGGATCTTCTCGCCCTTGAACTGGTAGCGCAGCATCCGGAAGGCGGAGGGGTTCTTGTCGATCACCGTGACGGTGTGCTCGCCCTGCTCCAGCCGGGCGGCCAGCTCCGAGCCGACCCGCCCGCAGCCCATGATCACGACGTGCACCAGGTACCTTCCTGTTCGAGTGGCGGCGGCCATCGTATCGGGCCGCACGCCCTCAGGGGGACTTGATGGCCAGGAACTCGCTGGTGTCGTCGCCCTTGCGGTGGTCCTCGCCGGGGACGCGCTGGTCGCCGAGGCGGCGGGGGCGGCCGGTCTTGCTCCAGCGCTCGATCAGGTAGGGCTTGGCGGCCAGGAACACCTCGGCGAAGGCGGCGATCCGCTCCTCGGCCTGCTCCGGGCTGTCGTCGGCGGTCTCGCGCACGAAGGTGGCCGTGCGGGCGAAGTACAGCGGGATCATCGACGAGACCAGCCGGTCGTGGTCGATCTCCTGGGTGTTGTAGGCCAGTAGGTAGTCGTAGCAGATGCGGGCCCACAGCTCGACCGGGAGCACGAACCCCTCGGGGCGGTCGCCGGCCTGGCTGATGGCCTCCTTGACCCCGTCGAAGTGCTGGGGGGCCAGGATCTGCTCCCACAGCTCGTGCTCGGCCACGTACCCCTCGACGAAGCGCCAGATGAGCCGGTCCAGGCTGACCCGGATCTCCTCGGTCGAGGTGGCCGTGCGGAAGCCGAAGGTGGGCACGTCGACGATGCCGTCCGAGGACGCCCAGCGGTCCACGTACCGCCCGGCCAGGGCGAACAGGCTGCCAACGACCTGGCGGAACATCGGCCCGAGGTCGCGGCCGGGGTCCTTGGCGTCGTGCAGCTTGGCCCCGAGCACGCTCTGGCAGACGCTGAAGCCCTCGCACAGCGCCACCGTGGTCATCCAGATGTCGACCCCGAAGCGGGCCACGTCGGTGGACCAGACCTGCTTGCCGGCCCAGTGGGTGGCCAGGCGGCCCGAGAAGCCGAAGTCGCCCCCGATGGGCTGGCGGAGCCGCCGCCCGTACAGCGCCGCGGTCAGGGGGAAGGCGATCGAGTTGGTGATGGTGCCATCCAGCTTGTGGCGGGCGTAGAGGGGGGTGACCAGGTCGTAGCCGTGACCGAGGACGGGCCCGACCAGGCGGTCGATCCAGGCCGGGCTGACCGAGCGCAGGTCGGCGTCCAGCACCGCGCAGGCCCGGGCCTCCAGGGTCGCGGCCAGCTCGAAGATGGCCCGGAAGGCCGAGCCCTTGCCGGACATGCCGACATAGGTGAGGGCGACCCGGTCGGGCGGCTCGACCTTGGGGTCGAGCAGGAGAAGATCTTCGTCGCCCTCGATGGTCGCGGTCATGGCCGCCGGGACCGTGCCGTCGGTCGAGTTGCCGTCGGAGATGGCGATCAGGCAGCGGCGGTCCGGGAAGTGCTTGCGCAGCCCGGCCTCCACGGCCCGGACGACGTGGCCGATGGTCCGGGCGTTCTGGAACGACGGGATGCCGACGAGGACGTCGACGGGTCGGTCGCGGTCCAGCATGGCCGCTGCTTCGTCGCTGAGCACGCCGTGCGACAGGCGCTCCAAGGGTGGTCCCCCCTCTGGTTGGACGTGGTGGCCGGATTCAACCAGAGGCGACCGGGCGCAGCAGCGGCCGGCGGCCGAGACGGAACGGGACGATGGTCACGTTGACCCCGTCCATGCTGCCCAGGGCCCGGACCAGGCCCGCCGAGGAGTTGTCGTGCAGGACCCGGCGCCACAGGGTGGCGTAGCGCCGCTTGGGGACGAGCACGGTGACCTCGGTGTCGGGGCGGACCAGCTCGCCGATGGCCGCCTGGGTGGTGGCCAGCAGGTTGCGGTCGGGGGCGTCGACCAGCTCCAGCGGCGCCGGCATGTTGACCCGGCTCCACAGAGCCTGGAGCTCCTTGGCCCGCTCGGGGTCGACGGCGATGTGCAGGGCGGTGAGGCGCAGGGGGTTGAGCTGGCGGGCGTACTGGAGGGCCCCGATGGTGGCCCGGTCAAGGGCCTCGACCAGGACCACGACCTCGTGGCGGGGCTTGGGCGGGGCCAGGCGGTGGCTCACCTCGACCTGGAGCTCGCCCAGCTCACCCCGGTAGACCCGCTGGGTGCGCAGCAGCAGCCACACCAGCAGGGGCACCGCCACCGCCACCATCCAGGCCCCGTGGGTGAACTTGGTGATGGTGATGACGACCAGCACCAGCAGGGTCACCGTGGCCCCGACGCCGTTGATGAGCAGGCCCTTGCGCCAGCCCGGCTGGCGGAGGTGGAGGTGGCGGCGGGTCATGCCCGCCTGGGCGAGGGTGAAGGAGGTCACCACGCCGATGGCGTACAGCGGGATCAGGGCGTGGACGCTGGCGTGGAAGGCGATCACCAGGAACACCGCGCCGGCGGCCAGCAGCAGGATGCCGTTGGAGTAGACCAGCCGGTGGCCGCGCTTGCGGAGCTGGCGGGGCATGAGCGCGTCCTGGGCGGCGAAGCTGGCCAGGATGGGGAAGCCGTTGAAGGCGGTGTTGGCCGCCAGCACCAGGATGAACAGGGTGGAGATCTGTACGAACACGAACAGGGCGTGCCCGAGGAAGCTGGCCCCGAGCACGTGCTCGGTGAGCTGGGCGACCAGGGTCGGGTGGCCGGACTCGAAGGGGCGGGCGTCGAGCTGGATGGCCAGGAAGGTGATGCCGATGAACAGGAAGCCCATGATCAGGGCCATCGCCACCAGGGTGCGCTGGGCGTTCTTGGCCTCCGGCTTGCGGAACGCGGGCACGCCGTCGGCGATCGCCTCGACCCCGGTGAGGGCGGTGGTCCCGGCCGCGTAGGCGTGCAGCAGCAGGAACAGCGAGACCAGGGCCAGCGGCTCGCCGACCCCGGCCAGCCCCTGGGTCTCGACCGGGCTGTAGTGGATGGGGCCGACCTGCCCGGACAGGACCCGGTACACGCCCAGCACGACCACCCCGCCCAGGCCGGCGATGTAGACGTAGGTGGGGATGGCGAAGATCTTGCCCGACTCGCGGATGCCGCGCAGGTTCCCCCACATCAGCAGGATCACGAAGGCGACCGAGATCTCGACCCTCAGGTCCTGGAGCTCGGGCACGGCCGAGGCCAGGGCGGCCGTCCCGGCCGAGACGCTCACGGCCACGGTCAGCACGTAGTCGACCAGCAGGGCGGCAGCGCAGACGGCGGCGAACGACCCGCCCAGGTTGTCCCGGGTGACCATGTAGGCCCCGCCGCCCTGGGGATAGGCGGCGATCACCTGGCGGTAGGACAGGACCAGGATGAGCAGCAGCACCGCCACCCCGGCGGCCAGGGGCAGGGCCAGCCCGATCGCGGCCCCGCCGGCCACGACCAGGACCAGCAGCATCTCCTCGGTGGCATACGCGGTCGAGGAGATCGGGTCGGAGGAGAACACGGCCAGCGCGACCCGCTTGCTGATCCGCTCGTGGGCCAGCTGGGCGGTCTTGAACGGCGGGCCCAGCAGGGCCCGTTTGGCCCGGTAGCCGAGGGACTCGTAGCGCTCCTCGGTGTCGGGCTGCGGCACCTGCCGCAGGCCCGGTCTGGCGTTCGGGTCGAGATCTGTCGACATGGCCCCTGCTCCGTCGCGGCTCCTGGCACCAGCCTACCGCCCGGTCAAGCGGGGGGAAGGGCCAGCCGCCATGGCCGGATCGGGCCAGTTCGATCTCCTCCTCCCGGGCTATGCAAGCGCACCGTCAGCCGACGATGTTCAGGAATGTCGGCGGCGCCCGGGCCTCCCGGTGTGACGGGAGCGGCGGCCCTGAAGCATCGGGCCCGGGCGCCGCTGGCATCTCTAGACCAGGGGCATGATCGGCACGCCCCGGTGGCGGCGCTCCAGGACCACGTTGAGGGCGGCCCCGTAGAGGATGAGCTGGCCGAAGAAGCCCAGCCAGATCAGCAGCAGCGTGACCGACACGAGCGACCGCGGCAGGGCCCCGACGCCGGCCGAATGGCTCGCCCACAGGTCGAAGCCGCGCTTGAGCACGTAGAAGCCGATCCCGCCGAAGACCGCCCCCGGGACCTGGCTCAGCCAGGAGTGGCGGCGGGCCGGCAGGAACCGGTACAGCAGCAGCAGCACGACGAACATCGAGGCCGGCCCGGCGAGCTCCTCGATCATGGAGATGACCGGGCTGGTCGACTCCAGCTCCAGGGCCCGCTGGGCGGTGGCCGAGACCCAGATGGTGAGCAGGGCCGAGCCCAGCAGCACGGTGCCCAGCATCATGACGATCGCGATGTTGACGATCTTCTGGCCGACCGGGTTGCGGCCGGTCGGCAGCCGCCACATGCGGTTCATGCAGGCGGTCATGGAGCCGACGAAGCCGCTGCCGGCGTAGGCCACGCTGAGGAGGCCGACCACCCCCAGGGCGGCGCGGTTCTGGACGACCTGGTTGATGACCTCCTCGAAGATCTCGGTGCCGACCCCGGGGAAGACCTGGTTGAGGGCCTCGGCGACGGCGGCCCGGGAGTCCACGTCGGGGCTGGCGAAGGTGGCGATCACGAACGCCGCCACCATCAGCAGCGGCAGCAGCGACAGGAAGGTGTAGTAGGCCATGCTGCCCGACAGCAGCGCCCCCTCGGCCTTGGAGAAGGTCTGGACCACGGCCCACGGGAACTTCGTCCAGCGGTTGGCGGACAGGAAGCGGTAGAGCCGGCCAATCGCCTGCTCGATGTGGACCTCCGGGCCCCTGGACCCGGCGTCGGCCTTGGCCATCCTGCCACCCTCCTGCTCAGAGGATGGCACACGGTCAGTCCCTGGGCACCACCGTGAGCAGCGACGCCTCGGGCCGGCAGGCGAACCGGAACGGGGCGTACTTGCTGGTCCCGAGGCCGGCCGAGACGTGCAGCCAGCTCGACCCCCAGCGCGACAGCCCCCGCACCCGGTCGCGGGGCAGGTCGCAGTTGGTGACCAGCGCCCCAACCCCGGGCAGCCGCACCTGGCCGCCGTGGGTGTGGCCGGCCAGCACCAGGTCGTAGCCGTTGTGCGCGAAGGTGTCCAGGGCCCGCCGGTAGGGGCTGTGGACCACCCCGAGGCGCAGGCGGGCCGGCACCTGGCCGTTGCGGGGGACGGCCACGGCCGGGTCGTCATGGCGGATGTGGGGGTCGTCCATGCCCGCCAGCTCGACGTCGCCGAGGCGGCCGCGGCGGTTCGACAGCACCGTCCAGCCGCGCGCCTCCAGCCCGGAGACCAGCTCCCGCCAGGGGTTGCGGCCGGAGCTGCGGTGCCGGCGCGTGCTGGGCCCGAGGAAGTAGCCGAGCGGGTTGCGGAACCGGGGCGCCCAGTAGTCGTTGGAACCGAGCACGGCCACCGCCCCCAGCCGGGGCCGGAAGCGGCCAAGGGAGTCGAGCACCGGGTCGAGCGCCCCGGGCTCGCCGAGCATGTCCCCGGTGAGCACGACCAGGTCGACCGGCTCGGCGGCGAGCCGCTCCAGGAACCGCATCCGGCGGGCGTCGGCGGCCGTCAGGTGCAGGTCGGACAGGTGCAGGACGGTGAGCGGGGGCTGGCCGGGGGCCAGCGCCTCGACCCGCTGGCGGCGCAGCCGGTACCAGTCGCGCTCGACGAGGATGCCGTAGCCGACGCAGGCGGCCCCGGCCGCGGCCACCGCCCCGGCGGCCTGCAACGCGAGCTTGAACCGGGCTCGGGGCATGCGTGGGGCTCCTCGGGAGTGCGCTGGGATGAAGCAGGATTGTAGCTGTAGGCTCGCCGCATGCTCATCGACGACGTCCAGCAGGCGATGTTCTCGGCCATGAAGGCCCGCCAGCCCGGGGAGACGGCCGCCCTGCGCCTGGCCCTTTCGGCGCTCAAGTCGGCCGCCATCGACGCCCGCGGCGACCTGTCCGACGAGCAGGCCGTGGCCGTGCTGCAGCGCGAGGCCCGCAAGCGCCGCGAGGCCGAGCAGGTCTACCGGGACGCCGGCCGGGAACCCCAGGCCGACCAGGAGGCCTACGAGCGCTCGGTGCTGGAGCGGTTCCTGCCCGCCGCCCTCGACCCGGCCGAGCTGGAGCGCCTGGTCGACCAGGCCGTGACCGCCTCGGGCGCCACCGGCCCCAAGGAGCTGGGCAAGGTCATGGGCCGCCTGATGCCCCAGGTGAAGGGCCGGGCCGACGGCAACGAGGTCCGCCGCCTGGTCCTGGAGCGCCTCGGCGGGGCTTAGCTCCGCCGGACGACCAGGGTGACGTAGGAGCCCCTGGGGAGGCGGGCGCCCGCGCTCGGGCTCTGGGCGCTGACCCGGCCGGGGCGGCCGTTGCCGCTGTAGGACAGGCCCGAGCTGAGGCCGCTGGCCGACAGCAGGGCCCTGGCCACGTTGACCTGGAGCCCCACCACCCCGGGCACGATCGCGTCACCGCCCTTGACCCCGGCGGAGACGGCGATCACCACGTTGCGGCCCTGGGCCAGCCTGGTCCCGGGGGCGGGCGCCTGGCGGACCACCCGGCCCTTGGGCTGGGCGCTGGCCACGTGATGGACGATCACGGCGAAGCCGGCCGCCCGCAGGCGGGCCTCGGCGTCGCCCTGGGAGAGGCCGACCACGCTGGGCACCCCGACCTTGGGCGGGGCCGGGGGCGGCGGCGCCGCCGGGAAGCCCTCGACCGGGGCGCCGGCCAGGGCGGCGGTCATGTAGTCGTGGAAGATCATGGCCGGGAAGGTCCCGCCGTAGACCGGCCGGCCGCCGTTCTGGGTGCGCATCGGCACCGGCTTGGGGGTGAAGCCGACCCACACCGACGTGGCCAGCTGGGGCGTGTAGCCGTTGAAGAAGGCGCTCTGGTACTCCTGGGCGGTGCCGGTCTTGCCGGCGACCGGGCGGCCGGGCAGGGCGGCCGCCCCGCCGGTGCCGCCGGTGACCACGCCGCGGAGCATGGCCGTGACCGTGCTGGCGATCTTGGGCTGGATCACCCTCCGGCAGTCCGGCTTGCGCTCGAACAGCTCCTTGCCCGGGGCGTCGATGCGGGCGATCGAGAAGGCGGGGCAGCGCACGCCGTTGTTGGCCAGCACGCCGTAGGCGCTGGCCATGTCGAGCACGGACACGGGCACGACCCCGAGTACCGAGGAGCAGACGTTCCAGTGGTCGTTGTAGTCCTTGGAGCCGCGGGGCGGGACGCTGATCCCCATCCTGCGGGCGGCCTCGATCGCCCGCTCGATCCCGGTGTCCATGGCCAGCTGGGCGAAGTAGGTGTTCACCGAGTGGGCCGTGGCCTGGTACATGTTGAACACCCCGGCCTCGCCGTCGCCGGCGTTGCCCGGCGACCAGGGCGTGTTGTAGCCGGTATAGCAGCGGCGGTCGGGGATGGTGATCCTGGCCGGCGAGTTGTAGACCTTCCCGGCCGAGATGCCCTTCTCCAGGGCGGCGACCAGGTAGAAGACCTTGAACGAGGAGCCGGGCTGGAAGCCGCTGCCGCCCCGCGCGGTGGCCAGGTCGACCTGGGAGCGCTTGAAGTTCTCGCGGCCGCCGTAGAGGGCCAGGATGCGCCCGGTGTTGGGGTCGACGCTGGCCACGGCCCCGGTGGGGTTGCCGTTGCGGCCGAACCGGCTCCACAGCTGGTTGGCGACGGCCGCCCTGGCCTGGGCCTGCCGCTTGGGCTCGAGGGTGGTGTAGATCTTCAGGCCGCCCTGGAACACCATCCGCTTGCGCTTCTCGGTGTCCTCCTTGCCCAGCACCTTGTCGTAGGCCGGGTCGTGCAGCAGCTGCTGCTTGATGTACTCGACGAAGTACGGCTGCCGGGTCGATGCCGTGAACAGCTTGACCTTGAGCTTCTCCTTCTTGGCCCTTGCCACCGAGGCGGCGCTGGCGAAGCCCCGTTCCTGCATCCGGTCCAGCACCGCCATCCGCCGCGGCTTGTTGTCCTTGGCCCGGGTCGGCTTGAGGCGGTTGGGGGCCTGGATGGTGGCGGCCAGGGCGGCCGCCTCGGCCAGGGTCAGCCTGCGCAGCGACTTGCCGCCGAAGTAGTGCTGGGCGGCGGTGGCGATCCCGTAGACCCCGTCCCCGAAGTAGGCCTGGTTGAGGTAGGCCTCCAGGATCTGGCTCTTGGACCAGCGCCGCTCCAGCTCGACGGCGTACATGGCCTCGCGGAGCTTGCGGTCGAGGGTGCGCGAGTCGCCGGTCACGACCTTCTTGATGTACTGCTGGGTGAGGGTGCTGCCTCCCTGGGCGATGGTCCCCTTGCGAAGGTCGGCGACGGCCGCCCGCAGGATGCCGCGCATGTCGATGCCGCCGTGCTCGAAGAACCGGTCGTCCTCGATGGCCACGACCGCGTTGCGGACCTTGTGGGGGATGTCCTTGAGCGGGACCACCTTGCGGTCCTCGTCCAGCACCAGCCTGGCCAGGACGGTCCTGCCGTCGGCGGCGTAGACCACCGAGGTCTGCGGCGGCGTGGGCAGGGCGTCCTGCAGGGGCGGCACGTTCCCCAGCTTCTTGACGGTGTCCCTGGCCAGGGCCCCGGCCGGGATGACCAGGGGCAGGAGGGCGACGCTGGCGACCAGGGAGACGCCGGTGATCAGGGCGAGGATCAGTGCCAGCCGACCGCCCACCACGGAGGCTGCACGACCGCGGGAGAGACGGGCTGGCGGCGCAGGGATCGGGGCGTCGGCCATGCTGACCGGATGATATAGGGTGGTCGATCGGCACGGGCAAACCGACGCCCGAACGTTATTGAGGAGCCCAAACGCTGGAGCGCCTTGCCGAATCGTTCCGCCAGTTCGTCTACGCGTTCGTCGATCAGCTGCCCAAGCTCCTGGGTGCGCTGCTCGCCGTCGTGCTCACCATCGCGGTGGCCCGGGGGGTGCGACGGGGGGTGGAGCGGGCCCTGCGGCGCACCGACGCCGAGCGCCACGTCGTGGTGGTGGTGGCGACCCTCGCCTTCTACGCCGCGGCCGCGGTCGGGCTGGTCGTCGCCCTGTCGATCGGGGGCGTCAACCTCGGGGTCCTGATCGGCAGCCTGGGGCTGGCCACGGTCGCCCTCGGGTTCGCCCTCCAGGACATCGTCAGCAACTTCAGCGCCGGCATCGTGCTGCTGCTGGAGCACCCCTTCACCGAGGGCGACCACATCGCCATCCCCGAGGCCGAGGGTGAGGTCGAGGAGATCCGGGTCAGGGCGACCCGGCTACGCGCCCCCGACGGCGAGCTCGTCATCGTCCCCAACAAGCTGCTGTTCACCCAGGTCCTGACCAACGGCTCGGCGGCCATGCGGCGCCGGGTCGAGGTCCCCCTCGAGGTCCCCTACGGCCAGGACGCGGCCGGGGCCCGGGAGGTCCTGCTGGCCACGGCGTCCGAGGTCGACGGGGTCAGCGAGGACCCAGCCCCCCGGCTGGTCACCGACGACCTGGGGCAGGAGGGGCGCAGGCTGCGGCTGGTGAGCTGGGTGGACGTCCGCCGCCACGACGCCGGGCAGGTCCGCAGCGAGCTGCTGGACCGGCTCGGCGCGATCCTTGGGAGATTCGGCGGCGAGGGTTCCCCCCCGGACGGACCAGGGACCGGGTCAGGCGAAGAGGTGCCCTCCTAACCTCCGCAGTCCGGCCAGATCGTGGACGTCGTCGGGGAGCAGGGGGACCTGGACCACGCCCAGGTTGGGCACCGTGTCCAGCAGGTCGCGGACGCGCCGCTGCTCGGCCGCGGCCAGGGTCTCCAGGGTGTCGTGGAGCTCCAGCAGGTCGGCCAGCAGGCGGCCGTCGGCCCCGCCGGCCCGCAGCCCGGCCCGGGCGGGCGCCGGGACCTCGGGGACCGCCCCGGCCCGGTGGATGCGGTTGACGACCAGGGCGCCCAGCGGCATCCGGTCGGCGGCCAGCCGGCCGGCGAAGTAGGCCGCCTCGCGCAGGGCCGGCCCCTCGGGGGTGGCCACCACCACGAACGCCGTGCTGGGGTGCTTGAGCTGGTCGTAGACGAGCCCGGCGCGCTCCTTGAAGCCGTCGTACATGCCCTCGAAGGCGGCGAAGAACTCGCCGACCTCGGCCAGCAGCTCCGACCCGGTGACCCGCCGGACCATCTTGGTCATCGCCGTGGTGGCCAGGTTCAGCCCCCGCAGGTACCCCCGCCCGATCCGCTGCGCCGGGGCGATCAGCAGCCGGAACGCGCGGGCGTCGAGCAGCTCGTTGAGGTTGTCGGGGGCGTCGAGGAAGTCGAGCGCCGAGCGGGTCGGGGGCGTGTCGACCACCAGCAGGTCGTAGCGCTGGGACTCGTGCAGCTCGTACAGCTTCTCCATGGCCATGTACTCCTGGGTCCCGGCCAGGGTGGAGGAGAGCCGCTGGTAGAACCGGTTGGCCAGGATGCGGTCGGCCTGCTCCTCGTCCCGCGCGTA
>DASZON010000130.1:0-2158 GCA_035550755.1 Actinomycetota bacterium
TGTCCACCCAGGCCTCGATGGGCACGTTGGCCGCCCAGACCAGGCCGGAGCCGGCCAGCAGCCAGCCGATCGGGTTGGCCGGCCGGCGCAGGGTCAGGACCAGCCCGAGCACGGCGAAGCCGAGGTAGAGCGCGGCGGTCAGGGCGCCCTCGGCGAGCACGGCCAGGGTCAGCGGCCGGATGAACAGCAGGGCGACCACCAGGCCGGCGGCCAGGCAGGCGAAGGCGGCGGCGAACAGCGCCCAGGCGAGCAGGGTCCTGGTCCGGGGCGGCAGGGCCACGGGGCGGGTCCTCGGCGAGGTCGGCACGGTCGCCCGCGAGCCTGCCACGGCGGCGGTACGGGACCGTTACGGCCCGCGACCGCCACCGGGTCGCATACGATGCCGCCCATGACCGCATCCGACCGGCTGGCCCGGTTCAACAAGCGGGTGGGCAACCGGGTCATCGGGACGATCGCCGGGCGTCGGCTGTCCCCGGTGGCCTTCATGGTCCACCAGGGACGACGGTCGGGGCGGCGCTACCGGACCCCGGTGATGCCGCTCCCCCTGGCCGACGGGTTCCTGGTGTCGCTGCCCTACGGCCCGGAACGGGACTGGGTCCGCAACGTGATGGCGGCCGGCCGGGCCACCGTCCTGCGCGGCGGGCGCAGCTTCGAGGTCGAGGACCCGCGCATGCTCGACGCGGCCGGGGCGGCCCCGCTGCTCCCGGCGGCGCTGCGGCCCGCCCTGCGGGCGGTCCCCGGCATCCGCTTCGTCCGCCTGACCCGCCGCGCCGGCCCCGGCTAGCACGCCGGCCCACATCTGTTAGGCTAGGCTAACTTTGGATCCGGGTTGCTGGAGGGCCATGCCGTGCTGACCGCGCTGCTGATCATGCTCCGTGAGGGCTTCGAGGCCGCTCTGGTGGTGGCCATCGTCTACGCCTACATCCGGCGGATCGACCGGCGCGACCTGGCCGTCCCGATGTGGCAGGGGATCGCGGCGGCGGCGGCGCTGTCGGTCGGGGTGGGGGTGGTCGTCCACCTGACGGTCGAGAACCTCGTCGGCCGGGCCCGCCTGCTCGCCTTCGCCGCCGTGTCCCTGCTGGCCGTGGTCGTGCTGACCTGGATGATCTTCTGGATGCGGCGCCAGGCGCACCGCATCCGGGGCGAGCTCCACGAGAGCGTCGACCAGGCCATCGGCTCGGGCGGCAACGTCCGCCTGGCCGTCATGGGCGTCGCCTTCCTGGCCGTGGCCCGCGAGGGCCTGGAGGCGGCCCTGTTCCTGATCGCCGCCGCCACCACCGAGGACGGCTGGGCCGTGCTCGTCGGCGGCCTGATCGGCCTCGCCCTGGCGACGGTGGCCGGCTTCCTGGTCGTGGTCGGCGGCCGCCGCCTGCCCATGCGCCAGTTCTTCACCATCACCGGCCTGGTCCTGATCGTCTTCGCCGCCGGCCTGGTCTCCCGGACCGTCCTGTGGCTGCAGCTGGCCGGCGAGATCGGCACCGTCTGGAACAACGTCTACGACCTGACCGCCTACCCGTGGCTGACCACCGGCACCGAGACCGGCCGCTTCCTCGGCGCCATGTTCGGCTGGGACCCTCGCCCCTCGATCGAGCAGATCGTCGCCTACCTGGGCTACCTGGTCACCGTGAGCTGGCTGTTCCTGCGCCCGGCGAAGCCGGCCGCCCAGCAGGCCCCGGCCCAGGTCGCCTCCGGGCCCGGCAGCAACGCCTGATCCAACCGGCGCTGGAGCCTCTTGTTTGTTTTGGTTGGGCTCTGGCGTGGAACTTCCGCCTCAAGCACGGTCTGTCCCAACCGTCGCGGACGAGGAGGAGGCCCCCATGCGGAGGTTCAGGTTCAGGGCTTCGGTCATCCTGCCGGTGCTGGCGCTGGTCCTGGCGGCCGCCGGGGGTGTCGTGGCCGGGACCCAGTCGAGCGACGAGCAGGCCCTCCGGCCCGCGGCGGCGCGGGCCGACCGCGACGTCGAGCGCCGGGTCAACGCCCTGCTGGCCAAGATGACCCTGAAGGAGAAGCTGGAGCAGATCCAGCTGCTGCCCGACTTCATGGTCACCGAGGGCGAGGTCCGCGACGGGCTGGGCTCGGTCCTGAGCGTGACCGACCCGGCGCGGATCCGGGAGCTGCAACGCATCGCCGTCGAGGAGTCCCGGCTCAAGATCCCGCT
>DASZON010000131.1:0-24849 GCA_035550755.1 Actinomycetota bacterium
ATGCGGGGTGATACTCCCCGGCTTGGCCAGGACCTGGCCGCGTTCGATGTCCTCGCGCTTGGTCCCCCGCAGCAGCACGCCGATGTTGTCACCGGCCTGGCCCTGGTCCAGGAGCTTGCGGAACATCTCCACCCCGGTCACCACCGTGGTCGTGGTCTGGGGGCGGATCCCCACGATCTCGACCTGCTCTGACACCTTGACCGTGCCCTGCTCCACCCGCCCGGTGGCCACCGTCCCCCGCCCGGTGATCGTAAAGACGTCTTCGACGGGCATCAGGAACGGCTTGTCGATCACCCGCTCGGGCTCCGGCACATAGGAGTCGACCGCCTCCATCAACTCCAACACCTGCGCGGTCGCCCCCTCGTCCCCCTCCAGGGCCTTCAGGGCACTCAGGCGCACGATCGGGGTGTCATCGCCCGGGAACTCATACTGGGTCAACAACTCCCGCACCTCCAGCTCAACCAGTTCGAGGAGCTCCTCGTCATCGACCATGTCCACCTTGTTGAGGGCGACGACGATGTAGGGCACCCCGACCTGGCGGGCCAGCAGGACATGCTCGCGGGTCTGGGGCATCGGCCCATCGGGGGCACTGACGACCAGGATGGCCCCGTCGATCTGGGCCGCCCCGGTGATCATGTTCTTGATGTAGTCGGCATGGCCAGGCATGTCGACATGGGCGTAGTGGCGGTTGTCGGTCTCGTACTCGACATGAGCGATCGAGATCGTGATCCCGCGCTGCTTCTCCTCCGGCGCCTTATCAATCTGATCAAACGGCGTAAACGGCACATCGGGGTTGCGTTCGTGCAACACCTTGGTAATCGCCGCCGTCAACGTCGTCTTGCCATGGTCAATATGACCCATCGTCCCAATATTCAAATGCGGCTTCGTCCGCTCAAACTTCTTCTTCGCCATGGGGGC
This sequence comes from Actinomycetota bacterium, assembly GCA_035550755.1. Lineage (GTDB taxonomy): Bacteria > Actinomycetota > CALGFH01 > CALGFH01 > CALGFH01 > CALGFH01. The sequence goes on from DASZON010000131.1 coordinate 919, forward strand.
GGTCTCCTCGTCGAACGGATCCGGCAAACGCAAGGCGAGAGCCATGCCGGCCCTCACCTGGTAGCGGCGGGTGGACTCGAACCACCGACACAGCGATTATGAGCCGCTTGCTCTACCTCTGAGCTACGCCGCCGAGCCCAGGCCCGTCATCCCGGCCCGGGACCTCGGAAGTGTAGCAGTGATCATCGGAACCTTTCGCGGTTGCTGAGCGTTTCAGGGACGTCCTAGCCGGAGACCGCGGAGCGGGAGAGGCGTGGGTCCAGAGGACCAGCAGTTCCCCGAGTTCTTCGCCAGCCAGTACGGGCGGCTCCGCCGCCTCGGCTTCCTGCTGACCGGCGACTGGGGCGAGGGCGACGAGCTGGCCCAGGAGACGCTGGTCCGCGTCTACTGGAGGTGGTCGCTGGTGCGCCGCCAGCAGCATCCGGAGGCCTACGCCCGCAAGGTGCTGGTGAACCGGCACCGGTCGCTGCTGCGGAGGCTGCGCCTGGAGGCCAGGCACGCCGGCCGGGACCGGGTCGAGGCGCCTGACCTCGGCCCGCGCGAGGAGCTGCTGGTGGTCCGGGAGGCGATCCGCCGGCTCCCGGCCCGCCAGCGGACCGTGCTGGTGCTCCGCTACCACCAGGACCTGCCCGAGCAGGAGGTCGCCAGGCTGCTCGGGATCCCGGTGGGGACGGTGAAGTCGCTCGGCAGCCGGGCCATGGCCCGCCTGCGCCAGGACCTGGAGGGGCAGCTCCCCGACCGCGCCGACAGCCGAAGGACACCCCCGTGAACCTCGAGGAGCTGGTCCGGGCGGCGCTGGCCTCCGAGACCGGGGCCGAGCCGGACGAGACCGGGGCCTACGACCGGTTCCTGCGCCGGCGCCGCCGTGGCGCCGTGCTCGCGGCCGCCTCGACCGGCCTGGCCGTCGCCCTGGTCCTGGCCCTGGCCGTGGGCGCCGGGTACCTGGCCAGCGGCGGGAGCAGGGGAAAGGTGGCCGGCCCTGTCAACCCGGCGCCGACCACCAGCCTGGCCCCGGCCTCGACCAACCTCCCACAGGCGCCAACCGAGACGACCCGGCCAGCCCCGCCGCCCGTGCCGGTCTCCCCCACCGGGGTCGTCCGGCGAGAGCGCCAGGGGTTCGAGCTGACCCTGCCCGCGGGCTGGCAGGTGGACCAGCCGACGACCAGGAGCTACTACCAGTTCGGGCAGCCGTGGCTGGTCGTCTCCCCCGGCGGGCGGTCCCAGTCGGCCACCGACCAGCGCCGGATCACCATCCGCAGCGCCGTCGCCTCGGCCAGCCAGTACCCGGGCGGTCCCCTGAAGGGCCCCGACGTCCCGCCGGGACAATCGTTCTCCTCGCTGGCCGGGAAGCGGTCCTCGGGCCGGCGGACCGACGGCCGCGCCTGGATCATGGGCGACCAGGGCGGCGTGATCGGCTACATGGTCGCCTGGCCATACCGGTGCCAGCCGGCCGACCTGTGCCCCGAGGCCGGGCCGCTGCGGGTCCTGCAGCTCGACGTCGAGGGGACCGGCAAGCAGGCGGGGCTGAAGGTGCGCGCGGTGGCCCGCCAGTTGGTCGAGTCGATCCGCCCGATCACCAACGCCCTCGCGCCGACCAGGGCGACCGTGGCCGAGGAGCCGGGCCTGTTCGCCGACGCCCCCAAGCTGGTCGGCCGCGGCGGCCAGGGTGACTACGCCTGGGAGATGGTGGCCCGCAAGGGCTCCGGCCAGGACTACTGGATCGAGACCCGCCGCCAGAACGGCGACCTGCTGATGGGCGAGTCGTTCTCGAGCTTGGACAGCCGCAACGTGGCCTGGCTCTTCTGCGTGCCGTCCAAGGAGCGGGTGACCGCAACCCTGGTCTCGGGGATGGCGTCCGAGAAGGCGGCCAAGGTGGTCCTGGAGGTGCGAGGTCAGCAACCGGTGGAGGTCCAGACCTTCCATCGGAAGGGGTTCCCGTTCGCCTTCTGGGTCGTGGCCCCGCTCCCGCCCGACGCCCGCCCGGTCTCCTTCACCGCCTTCGACGCCGGCGGCCGGCAACTCGCCCGAGCGACATCGAGGTCGTTCGCCGGCTACCCCGGTGGTTGCCGCTGACCTGCGGGAATGGCCTTCGACAGCCCCGGGCACGTAGGCTTCCGCGGCACGTGACCATCTGAGGAGGAGCCATGGACCCCAACGACGGGCGGTCCCAGCCTCCCCCCGAAGCCAGGGGAGAGGCGGACCTCGCCCCCACCACCGAGTTCCGGGCCTTCCTGGCCGGCGAGCCGATCCCGACCGACGCCGCCACCGGGGCGCCGGACCAGCCGGGCTCGGACGGCTGGCTGGCCCGCCTCAAGGCGCTGTTCCAGGGCCGCTCCGGCCGCTGACCCGACCCGGTCAGCCGTCCGGGACCTCCTTGCGGCGAACCTCGCTGCGGACCACGCGGAACCCCCGGGCCTGGTAGTTCGGGAGGGCGTTGGCGTGGTCGGCCGAGGCGGTGTGCAGCCATACCCGCCGGGTCGGGGTGCCGTCGGGCTGCCGGACGTCCCAGGCGAGGTGGACGGCCCGGGTGAGCAGGTGGCCGCCGAAGCCGCGGCCGACGAGCTCGGGGACCAGCCCGAAGACGGTGATCTCGACCTCGTCGCCGGGCCGGGCCTCGACCTCGATGACCCCGGCGGGGTCGCCGCCGACCCGGGCCAGCCAGGCCCGCACCCCGGGCCTGGCCAGGTGCTCGGCCCACCGGGCCCGGGACCAGGCGGGGCGGCTGGTCCAGCCGTGCGGGGCGCCGACCCGGGCGGTGGTCTCGCCGAGCAGCCAGGCCAGCGGCGGGCCGACCGGGACCAGCTCCATCGGCTCCGGGGGGAGCCGGCCCGGGCGCAGCTGGTCCGGGGAGGTCATCTCCAGCCAGGTGACGGTCTGCTCGCGGATCATCGCCGGTCACGATAGGACCGGTGGACGGCCCGGCGCAGGGCGAGGGCGGTGGCCCCGGTGGCCAGCAGGCCGGCCGCTCCGGCGGCCACGAACGCGACCCGCGGGCTGGTCCGGTCCAGCAGCAGCCCGCCGAGCAGGTAGGACAGGGCGGCGGCGACGCCGATCCCGCCGTAGAGGCTGCCGAAGACCCGCCCCTGCAGCTCCGCGGGCACGGTCCGCTGGACCAGGGTGGTGGCGGCGACGTCCATGGCGGCGATGCCGAGCCCGCGCACGGCCTGGACGGCGAAGGCGGCCGCCACCGCCCAGGCCAGCCCGGTGAGCAGGTTGCCGGCGCTGCTGACGGCGAAGCCGGCCAGCAGCAGCCCGGTCGCCGGGGGGGTCCTGGGGGCAGCCGCCGGGGTGGTCCCCCGGACGATCGGCGGGGTCCGGGGGGCCGCTCGCCGGCCGGCGGTCCTGGCGAGCAGGGCGTACCCGGCCAGGAGGCCGATACCGACGGCGGCCAGCAGCAGCCCGACAGCCGCCGCGCCGGTCCCGAAGGTGCTGGTGGCCAGGAACACCAGAGCCACGTCGTCGATGCCGGTGCAGGCGACCACCGCGAAATAGCCGAGGGCGACCACCCGGACGACCGCCTGGCCGCGCAGGTAGCGCAGCCCGCCGGCGGCGTCGGCCAGGAACGACGACCGCGGCCCTCGGGTCGGCCCCGTCAAGGCGGGGAGGCGCCCGAGCAGGGCCGCCGAGACGAGGAAGCTGGCCGCGTCCACCAGCAGGACCCCGCGCACCCCGAGCACGGGCAGCGCCACCGCGGCGACCAGCGGGCCGAGGGCCTCGCCGCCGTTGGTGGCCACGCCGACGGCGGCGTTGGCCCGCTCCAGGTCGCGCTCGCCGACCACGGCCGGGACGGCGGCCCGCGACGCCGGCTGGAACACCTGCCCGGCCACGGCCCGCAGCCCGACCAGCACCAGCAGCAGCGGCAGGGGCAGCGACGGCAGCCACAGGGCGATCGCCACCACCAGCGCCCCCTGGACGAGCTCGCAGCCGACCATGACCCGGCGCCGGTCCAGCCGGTCGGCCACCGTGCCGGTGAGGGGGCCGAGCAGCGCCGGGGCGAAGTCGCCGGCCAGCAGCAGCGCGGCCACGGCCAGGGCCTGCCCGGTCGTCCCGGCCACATGCAGCATCAGGGCGACCAGCCCGAGGGAGTCGCCGAGGAACGACACCGCCCGCGCGCTCCACAGCAGCCGGAACGGCCGGTTCGCACCCAGCAGGCGGAGCGACCCGGCCCCGGCGGGTCGCCCGTCGGTCGCCATGCCGGAGATTGTCGCCGCCCCGAGATGGCGGCGTCGGGTCAGCGGGTGGCGGCGACCAGGAGGCCGTTGACGACCTCCAGGAACCGTGGCACGTCCAGGGGCTTGGTCAGGTAGTCGGCGGCGCCGGCCTCCAGCAGGCGCTCGCGGTACCAGGGGGTGACGTCGGCGCTGATCATGACCACCGGAAGGTCGGCGGTGTGGGGGTCGGCCCGGAGGCGGCGCAGGACCTCCTCGCCGTCGATGCCGGGCAGGTGGAGGTCGAGCAGGACCAGGTCGGGGCGGTGCTGGCGGACCAGCTCCTGGACGATCTCGCCCTCGGGGGCGGTCAGCAGCCGCACCCCGCCCCGGCGGGCCAGGACCCGCTCGACCAGGCGCAGGTTGGAGGGGTTGTCCTCGACGTACAGGATGGTGTGCGCGGGCCCGGCGACCGGGTCCGGGGTGAAGGCGGGCAGCTCGGGCAGGGGCTGGTCGTCCTCGCCGGCCGGGCGGTCGAGCAGGGCCAGCTCCAGGGTGAAGGTGGTCCCCTGGCCCTCGACGCTGGTGGCGGTGAGGGTGCCGCCCATGGCCTCCATCAGCCCCTGGGACAGGGCCAGGCCGAGGCCGGTGCCCTGGACCTCGGTCTGCTCGGCCCCGAGGCGGTCGAAGGGAAGGAACAGCCGCTCCATCTTCTCGGGCGGGATGCCGGGGCCGGTGTCGCCGACGGTGACCGCGATCTGGCCCGCTCCGGCGGGGGCGCAGGCGATGCGGATGCTCCCGCCGTGGTGGTTGTACTTGACGGCGTTGGAGGTGAGGTTGAGCAGCACCTGCTTGAGCCGCTGGCGGTCCGCCTGGACGACCTGGCGGCAGTCCGCGGGGTCGGGGACCTCGAGGGTGATCTCGCGTTCGGCGGCCAGGGGCCCGATCAGGTCGGTGGTCTCGGTGATGACCTCCAGGAGGTCCACCACCTCGACCGACAGGGCCAGGCTGCCGGTCTCGATCCGGGAGATGTCCAGGACCTCGTTGATCAGCCCGAGCAGGTGCCGGCCGCCCCGGACCATGTGGTCGACGCTCTCGGACTGCTCCTGGCTGAGGTCGTCGAGCTGGAGCAGCTGGCCGAACCCGAGGATGGCGTTGAGCGGGGTCCGCAGCTCGTGGCTGACCCGCGACAGGAACTCGGTCTTCAGCCGGGAGGCGTCGCGGGCCTGGTCGCGGGCCACGGACAGGGCCGCCTCGACCCGCCACTGGCGCCGCTGGAGCCGGACCAGCAGGAGGATGCCGCCGGCCACGACCAGCCCCAGGGGGATGGCGATGGCCAGCACGGTGCCGCGGATGGCATCCACGCCGCGGTAGGCCTCGGCGTGGGGCACGGCCGCGAACACCGTCCAGCCGAGCGGGTCGACCCGCCGGTGGACGACCAGGTTGGGCCGGCCGCCGAGGTCGACGTCGCCGGCCATCCCGGCCGGGATCGAGGCGGCCCGGCCGATGGGCTCGCCGGCGACCGGCTTGAGGCCGGGCGGGCGGCCGCCCGGGGCGGCCAGGACCTTGCCGCTGTGGTCGACGACCCAGAGGTTGACCCCCTGGACGGCGGCGACGCTGTCGGCCAGGGGCTGGACGGCGTCGAGCCGGACGCTGAGCACGAGGATGGCCGCCGGCCGGCCCGGCCCCTGGCCCTCGGCGGCCGGGGCCCGCACCCAGGTGGCGACGGTGACGATCAGGGGCCGGCCCGACTGGGCCGACTCGAACGCCTCCGAGACGTAGGCGTCGGCGGCCGGGCCCTTGGCGACCAGCCCCCGGTAGTAGTCGCGGTGGGTGAAGTCCTTGCCGACCAGCTCCGGCGCCTCAGGGGAGGCGAGCAGGACGCCGTCGACGTCGAGCAGGCCGGTGGCGGCGATGCCCTCGCGCGACCCGGACAGGGCGCTGAGCTCCCGCCCCATCTCGGCGCGGTCGAGCCGGTCCGGGTCGCCGGTCCCGACGGCCCGGACCAGCCGGGCCCGTCCGGCCTCGGCCTCGGCCAGGGTGATGTACCCGGCCAGCTGCTCGGCCAGCAGCGAGGCCGACATGGCCGTGGTCACCCGCAGCCGCAGGGCGACCTCGTCCCGGACCTCGTCCTGGGCCCTGGCCGTGGTCAGCCTGGCCAGCAGGGCCAGGGGGACCAGGGCGATCAGGGCCGCCACCAGCCCCAGGCGGAGGCTGCGGCGCCCAAGCCGGTTCTCGGCTCGTGGAGCCACTGCACGCTCGTCCATGGGCCGTCCCACCCTCGCCGCCGGGGCACCGTTGGTCCCTGCTGGTATCGAGCGGTTTGCTTGCCTTCTTGAGGAGGCGGGGCTAGCCGTCGGGCGGGTCGAGGCCGGCCGCCTCCAGGCCGCGGCGGCCGGGGCGGACCAGGGGGTTGGAGGCGACGTCGTGGCGCTGGTACCAGCCGCCGCGGATCTCGTCGAGCCATCCGGTGCCGGGCCGGTAGCCGGGGATGTCCAGGTGGGGCTCGAACGGCTTGACGTCCAGGACCGGGGTGCCGTCGAGCAGGTCGACCCCGGCGAACTCGACGGTGGTGCCCCGCACGGCCAGGACCCGGACGAGGCTGAGGGCGAGGTAGTTGGGCCGGACCGGGGAGCGGGTGGCGAACACCCCGACCCGCTCGCCGGTGTCCTGGAGCAGGAACGGGACCGGCCGGAGCCGGTCGCCGGCGAACGGCCGGCTGCCCCGGCCGTCGGCCTCCCAGACCCGGTCGAGGAAGCAGATCAGGTGGGCGTAGTCGAACTCCTCCAGCCCCTCCAGGGCGTCGGCGTACTGGTCGAGGACGACCAGGCGGCCGCGCTCGTCGGGGTTGCGGCGGGTCTGGATGGGGGTGTCGGCCGGGTCGGCGTAGGCGGTGTGGACGTGGCCGATGGGCCGGAGTTGCACCTGCTCCAGAGGCATGGCCGGTCTCCTGGGGTCAGCCGGGCAGGTCGAGGACGGGGTTGCGGTCGAAGAAGCCGACCGGGCGCAGGGTGAAGCCGCAGGTGGCGACGGGCATCACCGGCCAGTCCTCGGGCCGGGGGAAATGGAGCATCCCGAAGGTGTGCCAGAGCACGATGTCCTGGCCGTCGAGGTCGCGGTCGGCGGCCGCGTAGGCGGGCAGGCCGGCGCCCCCGGGATGCTGGTTGGGGAGGTCGCCGGCGGCGTAGCGCTCGGCCGGGTCGTAGCGGGTGACCCACAGGTGCCGGGTCGCGAAGGCGGCCCGGCCGGCGATGGCGGCGCCGGCGTCGGCGGCCAGCAGGGGCGCCGGCTGGGGGTCGAGGGCGTAGGCGACCGGCTGGCCGAGCCGGTTGGTCCGGGCCGGGTTGACCACGTGCCAGGTCCGCCCGACGGCGGGGTCGGCGACGCGGGCGGCCTCGGACTCGCGGGCCAGGCGGGTCACCTTGCGGGTGAAGGCGTTGCCGTGCTGGTTGCCCGGCCCCACCGGGACCCGCTCCAGCTCGACCTCGTCGACGGCGTTGCCGACCCCGTCCACGGTCATGTCGAGGCGGGCGCTGAACAGGTGCTGGTGGTAGGGGGCGCCGAGGCCGGGGGCGACCTGGGTCGCCCAGCGGCTCCCCTCGACATAGGCCGAGGTGAAGACCACCCCGGTGGCCTTGACCTCCAGCTCGATGCGGCCGTCGAGGTACAGGTACCAGAAGAAGCCGTAGTCGTAGTTGCCGATGGCCACGAAGCTCGAGACGACCAGCCGCCGCATCCGGCGGGTCTCCGACGAGCCGGTGAACAGGTCGTTGTGCCTCCAGGCGACCCCGGTGTCCTCCTCGTGCAGGCAGATGGCGTTGGGGACCTCGAGGGGCTCGCCGTCGCCGGTGGGCAGGACGGCGTCCAGGTAGCGGATCTCGCCGAGGCAGTCGCAGCCCAGCGTGAGGGAGACGACCTGCTGGCCGAGCAGGTACTCGCCGGCGTCGAAGTAGTTCTGCCAGAACCGGGCCGGCCCCGGGTCGGCGTAGGGGACCATCATCTCGGCGATCGAGGCCCGGTAGCAGACCGGCCGGTCCTGGAGGCTGACCTGGTGCAGGGTCAGGCCCTCGCGGGCGTCGAACCCGACCCGCAGCCGCCACCCCTCCCAGGTCACCACCTCGCCGTCGAGGCTGAAGCTGGGGCCCTCGGGCTGGGTGACGTGGATGGGCTTGAGCGAGGTCCGGGCCGGGCCGGCCTGGGCCGGGTCGTCGAAGTTGCCCTCCTCCTCGGGGATGGGCAGGACCTCGGTGTCGACCAGGTGCCGCACCCGGCGCTCGATCAGGTCGACGTAGGCGACCAGGCCGTCCACCGGGTGGGCCCACGGGTGGTCCTTCTCGTGGTGCTGGACGAAGGACAGGACCCGCAGCATCCGCCGGCCCGCCTCACCCTCGATCCCGAACGCCCCCGCCGACAGCGGGCACGGCCGCACCAGGTCGAGGTCGGTGACCCCGCGCCGCGCCATGGCCGCCCGCCAGCCGGGGTCGGCCTTGACGATCTGGTCGACGGCGACCAGGTCCTCGAGCATGATCGGCGGCTGCCCGTCGCGGCCGGTGTCGATCTCGGCCGAGGCGTCGACCGTCCCCCGGGTCAGCGACGCCACCACGTCGGTGGCCCCGCCGGTGGCGGTGTCGAGCAGGATCGCCCGCACCCGCCGGTCCACCGGGTCGCCCTCCCGGAAGGCCAGCACCTCGGCCTTGGGCGGCTCCTCGAGCCCGAGGTAGGCGAAGCGGGTGTGCTCCCCCACCAGCCCGTGGTCGACCAGCAACGCCTTGGCCAGGCGGATCTCGTCCGCCCCGAGCCGCCGCAACGGATGCGCCGCCTGCGCCGGGGCCCGTACGGTCATGTCGACGCTCCTCGTTCCCCGTGGCCGGTCCTAGGCGAACGAGCCGGGGGCGATCTCACCCGCCGGCTGCCAGGTCCCCATGACCACGCCGGTGCTGGAGACCTTGCTGTCGGCCAGCCGCAGGCCCGCCGGGACCGTGCCGTCGGCGAACAGCCGCTTGCCCGACCCGATGACCAGGGGGAAGACCCACAGGCGGAACTCGTCGACCAGGTTGTGGCGCAACAGCGTCTGGATCAGGTTGGCGCTGCCGTGGACCTGCAGCTCGGGCCCGTCCTCGCGCTTCAGGGCGGCGAGGCCGTCGGCGGCGTCGCCCTCGATCAGGACCGAGTTGCTCCACGCCTCCAGGTCGGGACGGGTGCGGGAGGCGACGTACTTGGTGGCGTCGTTGAAGACCTTGCCGCCCTCCTCCTCGGGGGCGGTCGGCCAGTAGGCGGCCATGATGTCGTAGGTCCGGCGGCCAAGGACCATGGCGAACGGCCTGCTGGTGGCCTCGCCCATGACCTGCCCCATCTGGTCGTCCCAGTAGTTGACCGACCAGCCGCCGTAGGCGAACCCGCCGTCGTCGTCCTCGCCCGGCCCGCCCGGGGCCTGCATGACCCCGTCCAGGGTCAGGAAGGTCTGCACGATCAGCTTTCTCATCCCTGGGTCCCTTCGATGTGAGACGGCCAAGGGACCATACCCGGCCCCTGTGACCGGTGCAGACCGGCCTGTGGACCGGGAGGGGCACAGGGGCACAGAGCGTGCCAAACTGGCCGGGTGCCCCAACGCCGGTCCAACTGGGTGCCGCCAGCAAGGAGAAGCATCGTGCGTCCACGAACCGCTCCCGTCGCCCTCGCCGTGGTCCTGCTCGCGGCCCTGGCCGCCTGCGACTCCAAGGCCCCCGAGCCGTCCGCCGCCAGCGCGCCCTCCACCACCCAGGCGGCCGGCGAGCACGCCGGGCACCAGGGCGGCGCAACCGCCCCGGCGGCCAGCCCGGCCAAGCCCAAGGAGCTGGCGGCGGCCCTCGAGCAGTACTTCGCCGTCCACACCCTGCTCGCCGTCCGCCAGGCCCGCAGCGTGCTGACGGCCAACGGCGCCTACCGCGAGGCCGCCGACCACGAGCTGGAGGAGTACACCGAGGAGCTCAGCGAGCTCGTCGGGGGCGCCTACGGCGACGCCCAGGGGACGCGCTTCAAGGAGGTCTGGGAGCGGACCACCGCCGACGCCAGCTCCTATGCGCAGGCCCTGGCCGCCGGCGACGACGCCGCCAAGGCGAAGGCCCGCCAGGCCCTGCTGGCCGACGCCGGCGCCTACGGGACCTGGCTGGCCGGGGCGAGCGACGGCCGGGTCGGGGCGGGCGACGGCGCCGCGCAGCTCAAGACCCACGTGCAGCAGCTCATGGACCACGACGACGCCTTCGCGGCCAAGGACTACGACCGCGCCTACCGGGTCGAGCGGGAGGCCTACGAGCACATGTTCGCCGCCGGCACCGAGCTGGCCAGGGCCGGGGTGGCGCCCAAGGCCGCGGCCAGCCTGGACACGCCGGTGGAGAAGCTGCGGACGGCGTTCGCCATGCTGCTCGGCGAGCACATGCAGCTGATCATCGACGCCCAGCGGGCCACCTTCGCCGGGGCGCCCGAGTTCAACGCGGCCGCGGCCCAGGTCAACGCCAACACCGACGCCCTCACCAAGGGGATGGGCGCGATCGTCGGGCCCAAGAAGGCCGAGGAGTTCCAGGCGGCCTGGGCCGAGCACGTCGAGGGCCTGCTCGACTACTCCACCGCCGTGGCCGGCCACGACGACGCCGAGCGGGCGGTGGCCAGGGAGAAGATGCGCGGCTACGGGGCCCGGCTGGCCCTGTACCTCAGCGACATCGTCCGCAACGAGCTGCCCCTGGAGCCCATCACCAAGGCCCTCGGCGAGCATGACCAGCACCTGGTCGACCAGGTCGACGCCTATGCCGCCAAGCGGTTCGACGAGGCCCAGGAGAGCGAGGTCGAGGGCTACGGTCAGATGCTGGGCGTGGCCAACACCCTGGTCGGGGCGCTCCAGCGGACGGTGAAGCCCCAGCTGCCGGTCGGCGGGTCCCAGACCGGCGGCGGCAGCACCGCCACCTGGCGGCGATGACACCGATCGGGGGGCGGCGCCGGTTGGGGGGCGGGCTGGCCGGGCTGGTGGCGCTGGTGCTGGTGGCCGGGTGCTCGGCGGCCAGCGCGGAGCGGGGCGATCCGCCGCGGCCGGCGGCGGCGGCGACGACCGCGAGCGGGACGGCCGCCGCCCGCAGCTTCCACTCGACCCGCGGCTACCGGGCCACCCCGGTCCCGGTCCGGATCGAGATCCCCCGCATCAAGGTGGCCAGCCCCCTGGACCGTCTCGGCCGGGCGGCCGACCGGACGGTCGAGGTCCCGGTCCGATGGGAGCGGGCCGGGTGGTACGACGAGGGCACCCGCCCCGGCGACCCCGGCTCGGCGGTCATCCTCGGCCACGTCGACTCCAGGGAGGACGGCCCGGCGGTGTTCTTCCGCCTCCGCGAGCTCCGCCGCGGCGACGAGATCGTCGTCACCCGCGCCGACGGCTCCAAGGCCCGCTTCGCGGTGGACCGGACCGAGCAGTTCCCCAAGTCGCGGTTCCCGACCGATGCGGTCTACTACCCCACCCTGACCCCGGCCCTGCGGCTGGTGACGTGCGGCGGCTCGTTCGACGCCACCGCCGGCCACTACCGCTCCAACGTGATCGTGTTCGCCACGCTCAGGGCGTGATCCCGGCCCCGCTCAGGGGGCGCGCAGGTCGCACTGGTCCACCACCTGCCGGTAGGCGTCCAGCTCCCGGTCGAACCGCGTCCCCTCGCTGGCCCCGGCCTCCCGCGAGGCCGCCAGCCGCCTGAGCACCTCGCCGACCTCCAGCCCCTGGTTGGCCGGGTCGGCGAGGAGCTGGTCCTGCTCGGCCAGCGCCCCCCGCAGCTTGACCGCGCTGGCCAGCATGGCGTTGGCCCGGTCGACCGCCGTCTTGCACGCCGGGGTGGCCACCGGCGTGGTCGACGGGTTCCGGCTCACCGCGGCGGTGCTCGCCGCCCTCGCGGCCGCACCGGCCGGCCGGTCGTCTCCCCACACCACCGCCCCGATCACGACCCCGCCGGCCAGCGCCAGCACGACCAGCAGCCCGGCGACGACCAGCCAGGCCCCCGACGGCCGCCCCGCCCCGCCCGCCTCGGCGCCCTCGTCGCCGGTCCGCTCCGGCGGGATCCCGAGCTGGGCGGGAGGCTCCCACTCGTGGTCGAGCCGGACCATGTACCGTCGCAGCGCCTCGAGCTGCTGCGCCCGGTCGTCTTCCTGCTCAGATGCCATCCGTCATCTCCAAGCTGTGCCCCCCGGCGGGCGGATCGCCCCACATCGGCTCACAGACCCATCCAGTGTGCCAAGCCCTCCGTCAAGTGGCAGAGTCACCCCAGGGGGACGGATTGAGCAAGCGCTCTGGATGGCGATGGGGCAACGTCCCGCTCCCCGAGACCTACCTGGTGGGGCTGGGGGCGGGCCTGCTGCTGCAGGTCGTCGTCCCCTGGCGGCCACCCTGGCCGGCCCCGGCCGGCCAGGCCGTGGGCTGGCCGCTGCTCCTGGCCGGGCTGGGGCTGGCGACGTGGGCGGTGCGGGCGGCCGCCGAGGTCGACCTGGAGCACCCGGACCAGCTCGTCCGGGGCGGCCCGTACGCCGTCAGCCGGAACCCGATGTACGTCGCCTCGGCGCTCGTCTACGCGGGCGTCGCGCTGGTGACCGGTGTCGTCTGGCTGCTGGCGCTGCTGCCCGGCGTCCTGGTGGCCACCCACGTGGTGGTCGTGCGGGAGGAGCGGGTCCTGGACGGCCGCTTCGGCGCCGCCTACCGGAGCTACCGGCGCTCGGTCCGCCGGTGGTTGTGAGCGGCCTCAGGCCGTCTTCAGGACCCGCTCCGGCGACCGGCCGGCCGTGGGGCGGGCGCACAGGTGCCTGACGACGTACTCGGCGTCCCGGCCGGCCCCGCCGACCAGCGCGGACGCGAACGCGTACTGGAACGCCAGGCCGGCGAAGTACAGCCCGGGTGAGGACGGCACCACCCCGCGGGTCTCCAGCGGCCAGCCGTCGTCGCCGACCACCGGCAGGTCGATCCAGGAGAAGTCCTGGCGGAACCCGGTGCACCAGATGACGTTGGCGACCTCGAGCACCCGGCCGTCCTCGAGCACCGGACGACCGTCGCGGACCCCGGCCGTCCGCGCCGCCACCAGCTCCACCCCGGCTCGGGTGAGGTCGGCCCGCTTGACCCGGACCAGCGGTCCGCCATGGCCCCTGACCTTGGGACGCAGCCTGCGGCCGAGCGGGGTCCTGACGGTCAGCACGTGCTTGGCCAGGAAGTACATGACCGGGAAGACCACGTGGGCCGGGCGGCCGTCGACGTCGAAGGGGACCTCGCCGTGGATCCGGCCGCTGAGCACGGTCGGATGGCCGGCCATGCCCGTCTCGTAGGCGATGTCGCCACCCGAGTGGGCCGCCCCCACCACCAGCACGCCACCGGGCCGCAGCTGGGCCGGGTTCTTGTAGGCGCTGGAGTGCAGCTGGCGGATGCCGGGGTCGAGCTCGCCGGCGAAGCCGGGGACGGACGGCGTCCGGCCGAACGTGCCCGAGGCGACGACCACGTTGTCGCACCGGAACGACGGCCCGTCGGTGGTCACCAGGTACTTCCCGTCGTGGCGGGTCAGCCGGGTCACCCGGACACCGGTCCGGACGGGCAGGTCGAAGGTGGCGGCGTAGGTCTCGAGGAAGTCGGCCATCTGGTCCTTGGTCGGATAGCTCGCCGGCGGGGCCGGGAAGCGCATCCCGGGCAGGCTCGCCACCCGGGCCGGGGTGAAGAGCCGCAGCGTGTCCCAGTGGCTGCGCCAGTTGTCGCCCACCCGCCGGCCGGCGTCGAGGATCACGAACTCCCGGCCGCGACGGGCGAGGTGGTAGCCGGTGGCCAGGCCGGCCTGCCCGGCCCCGATCACCACCGTCTCCACCCGCACCGGGTCCTGGTCGTCCACGTCGGCGAACGGTCGGTTCATGGCGTTCCCTCCAAGCGTACGTGGCCCGAGCGGGCCTCTGGGCAAGACGCTAGGCCCCGACGGACCTGACCGCGTCGGGAGAACGTCCCAATCCCAGCCGGCGCCGGAGGATGGGTGATTCTGTGTAGCGCAGGTACCAGACGAGCATCAGCGCGGTGGTCACCAGGTAGAAGCTGTGCAGGGCCCAGATCGGCCCGGCCGGCAGGTGGAACACGTAGATCGACTGGATCAGGTTGCCGAGGTTGCTCAGCAGGATGTTGCCGAGGCTGTAGGAGCCGAGGTCCCTGGTCCGCACGGCCTTGACCAGCATCGGCAGGGCGCTGCAGACGAAGACGACGCTCGCCACGACGCCCGCGAGCACGGGGATCGCGCTGTCCATGCCGCCTCCTCGGTCGCCGGGTCGGTGCCGCGGACCACGCTAGGGGGACGGGCCGGTCGGCACATCGGCGAGAGCACGCATTCCTCGCGCCGGGTCGGGTGGGCAGATCTGCCCACGACCTCAGACGAGGTCGTGGCGGTACGCGTAGGCGGTGGCCGCGGCCCGCGACGACACCCCGAGCTTGGTGAAGATGTTGCTGAGGTGCCGGGCCACGGTCTTCTCGCTGAGGAACAGCTCGGCGGCGATCGACCGGTTGGTCCTGCCGGTCGCCACCAGCCGGAGCACCTCGACCTCCCGGGCCGTCAGCCCGGACCCGGCCCGGCTCCGGGTCGCGCCGGTCAGGGCCGCGACCCGGGCCAGGTCGGGTCCGGCCGAGAGGCGCTCGAACACCTGGCGGGCCGCGTCCAGCTCCATGCGGGCCGCGTCCTCGTCGCCGAGGGCCCGGCAGGCCAGCGCCACCACCACCCGGGCCCTGGCCGCCTCGTACGGCGCGTCGAGCTCCTGCCACAGCGACCACGCGCGACGCGCCTCGGCGAGCGCCCCGCCGGGGTCGCCCTCGGCCAGCCCCACCAGGCCGCCGGCGTGGGCCGCCATGGCCTGGAGCAGCGGGACGTCGCGTTCGGCGGCCAGCTGGGCGAGCTCGTCGAGGGCGGCCCGGGCCGCGTCGGCGTCCTTGCCCTCGAGGGCGACGTCGACGGCGGCGCTCAGCAGCCGGGGACGGCGGATCCGCTCGCTGGTCTCCTCGAGCGCCCGGCGGATGCCGGCCGACGCCGCCTCCAGCTGGCCCTGGGCGAGCCGGAGCAGGGCCAGCCCGGGCTGCGGGTCACGCCCGACGGTGGCCGCCTGGCGGTAGGCCTGCTCGGCGCGGTCCAGGTCGCCGCGCCAGCGGTGCAGCTCGGCCTGCTCGTAGAGGGCGTCGCCGACGGCCGGATGCCCGGCGTCGGTGAACCGCTCGGCGGCCAGCCGCAGCTCCTCCAGGGCGTCGGGCCAGGCCCCCTCGATCTGCATGATCTGGGCCCGGTGGACCATGCACTGTCCCCGGAACTGGACCAGGTCCGGCTGGGCGTCACACCACAGCTTGAGCGCGGCCGTCCACTCCTTGGCCCGCCGGGGGTCGAAGGTCTCCATGCAGGCGGCGATCACCCCGCAGTACACCAGCCCGGCGACCATCGCCGAGGTCTCCCCGCCGGTGACCCCCACCATCACCTCGTCGAGCACGGCGATGCCCTCCGGGATCCGGCCCATGGCGATCAGGGCCTGCCCCTGCCCGAACCCGGCCAGGCTGAGCAGGTCGTGGTCCGCGAACCGGCGGCCGATCTCGCGCTGCTCGCTGAAGGTGGCGTACGCGCGTCCCGGGTCCCCGCCCATCATGGCCTGGACGGCGTCGGGGCCCAGCAGGAAGCCGCGGGCCACGCAGTCCCGCCGGCCGTCGTCGATGACGGCCCGCGCCCGCCCGATCCAGCCGCCGGCCCGCGCCCACTCGCCCCGGGACATCAACCCGAACACCAGCCAGAACCCGTCGAGGGCGGCCCCCTCGGGGTCGTCCTGGCGCATCCGCTCGCGGAAGGCCCGCTCGGACAGCGAGAAGCATGCCTCGTCGCGCCCGGTGAGGTAGGCCGCCCGCCCGGCCCGCTCCAGGTCCTCGGCAGCCAGCGGGGCCTCCGCGTCGGCGGCGAGCAGCAGCTCGTAGGCCGCCCCCCATGCCTGCCGTTCGAAGGCCTGGCGGCCCCGCTCGAGTGCCGAAGCTCGCGTCATGGCCAGCGGCATCCCGCTGGTGTCGGAAGGTCAGCGGTGCCGCGGCAATGCTATCCCAGCCCCCGCGCGGCCCCGCCCGGGCCCGACTCGAGGTAGGCGAGCACGTCGAGCACGCGCCGGTGGTCGTCGCTATTTGCCTTGACGGCCTGGACCGCGGCGCGCAGCCTGCTCCGACCTGGAGGTCCGGCAGGTGGCGAGCTGCACGTGGCGGAAGCGACGACGGCGTGGCGGACGGCCGGAGCGACCCAGACCGAGCGGGTGCTGCGGCTGGTGCGGGAGATCCTCGGTCGTGACGTGCTCGGCGCCTACCAGCACGGGTCGGCGGTCCTGGGCGGGGCGCAGCCGACCAGTGACGTCGACATCCTGGTGGTCACCGGGCGGGCGGCGACCCTGGCGGAGAAGCGCCGGCTGGTGGACGGGATGCTGGCGATCTCGTCCCGTTTCCCCCCTCCTGGCCCGGAGCGCTGCGTCGAGCTGACCATGGTGGCCCAGCCCCAGGTGCGGCCCTGGCGGTACGCGCCAAGCTTCGACCTGCAGTACGGCGAGTGGCTGCGCAAGCGCTTCGAGGCTGGGGACGGCACGGCGCTGGAGGTGACCGTCAACCCCGACCTGACCACCCTGCTGACCATCGTCCTGCTGGGTGACCGGCCGCTGTTCGGGCCGCCGCCGGGCGCGGTGCTGGACCCGGTGCCTCCCGATGACTGCGTCAAGGCGATGGTCGGCGAGCTCGACCGGCTCCTGGCCGAGTTCGAGGGGGACCCGCGCAACATCCTGCTCACGCTGGCACGGATCTGGCAGACCGTCGCCTCCGGCGTCATCGACCGCAAGGACCGGGCGGCCGAATGGGCGCGGGAGCGGCTGGCGCCGGACCATCGCCAGCCCATGGAGCGGGCGCGGGCCATGTATCTCGGCCGGGAGCCGGATGACTGGCCCGCTCTGGCCTCCGGAGCCCGTGCCACCGCGGAGCACCTGGTCTCGCGGGTTCGAGATGCGGCGGCCCACCGGCGACCGGTCCCGGCGCTCCGGCTGGCCGGCGGGTAGGAGCATCCCCGGCGCGCGTCGTCAGCCTGCCGGGCGGTCGGGGACCAGCAGCGACCAGGCGGCGGGCAGGACCCGGTAGCCGCGACCGGTCACCTCGTCGTCGAGCTCGCCGTCGGTGTTGTGCCGCACCGGCTCGCCGCCGACCTCCACGCTGGTGCCTCGCAGGTGGTGCACGTCGGCGCGTTCCAGGTGGGTGCCGGCGACCAGCGCCGCAGCGAACGCCGCCTTGGCGGCGGGGCCGGCGGCGGCGACCACCACCACGTCCAGCAGGCCGTCGTCGGGCCGCGCCACCGGGCACAGCCGGGTGCCGCCCCCGATCGTGGGGCCGTTGGCCACCCCCACCATCAGCAGCCGCTCCCCGGCGAGGACCGGGGTCCCGTCCACGCGCACCCGCAGCGCCCAGCCCGCTTCCCTGAGCCCGGCGAGCAGCGCCCCGAGCGGGTAGGCCAGCGGCCCGAGCCGCGGCTTGTGGCCGGCCGCGACGGCGGCCGCCTCGGCCCCGAGCCCGGCGTGGGCGGCGTTGACGACCACCCTGCCGGTGTCGTCCTCGAGCAGGTCGACGTGGTGGGGTCGTGCGGAGGTGAGGGCGGCGGCCGCGTCCTGGGGCTCGAGGGGGATGCCGGCGGCTCGGGCGAAGTCGTTGCCGGTCCCGAACGGCAGCAGCCCCACCGTCACCTGGTCGAGCCGGCCGAGGCGGTGGAGCCGGTTGACGACCAGGTGCAGGCTGCCGTCGCCCCCGGCCACCACCGGGACGCGGCCGTCCAGCCCGGCCAGGGCGGCATCCAGGTCGGCCGGCCCGGCCGACCGGTGGACCTCGGCCGGCCCGGCGGCCGACAGCACCCCGACCGCCGCGCCCAGCGCCTCGGAGTCCACGCCGCCCGCGTGGGCGTTGGCGATCACCAGATAGCCACCCATACGGCCAGAGCCTAGCCCAGCCTGGCCACCGCGGCCGGCCGGGGGCTCCCGCGCGCGACGGCGCCGTCCGCCGGAACGCCCTAGCAGCCGTTCGTCCAGGCGCCGAGGGCGAGGGCGGCCACGGTCGCGCCCGGCCAGGCGAACCAGGGACGGGCCAGCCACCGGCCGGTGCCGGAGTCATAGGTCTCGGGGAGCAGGCCGTCGGGTGCGGCCACGGCGAGGAGGCGGCCGAGGGCCCGCTCGGCGCGGCCGCCGGCGCCGCGCAGGCTCGCGACCACCCACTCCTGGATGTCGCCGAGCGGCCAGGTGCCCGGGGTGTGGGCGGAGCCGAGGCCACCCCAGCGCCCCGGCGACCAGCCCGGGTTGGCCGGGTCGAAGGCGAAGCGCATGGTGGCCGACCACCGCGGGTCGTCCGGGGGGCACAGCCCCCACAGGGGCGCGAGGGCGGTCGGGAGGTCGTTGGCGTCCTGGTAGCGGCGGAAGCGCCCGCGGCCGTCGGTCTCGTAGGCCCACTGCGCTCCGAACGGGCCCGGGCAGGCGAACCGGTCCCGGATGGCGGCGCGCACGGTGCCGGCGGTCCCGTCCAGCGCCCGGGCGGCCAGTCCGAGCGCTCCGGCGTGGGCGCGCAGCCGGCTGGCCGTGTACCAGAGCAGGATCTGGGTGGACAGCAGGTAGGGCAGGGACGTGGGATCGTCCGCCGGGTTCTCCTCACCGGCGATGAGCCCGAGCTCCGGGTCGACGGGCAGGGCCTGCCAGGTGCCGGCCACCAGCTCCCCCCAGCCGCCGTGGCCCGCCGGGAGCTCGGGCCAGGCCCCGGCCGCCTCCCGGTAGTCCAGCAGCTCGAGCAGGGGATAGAGCTGCTGGTCGGCCTGGAACGCCCGGTCCTTGACGGCGCCGTTGGGGAGGTGGCTGCGCATCCAGCCGCCGGCCCGGTCGCAGCCGAGCCACAGCCAGCGCAGGTGGTCGGCGACCACGTCGAGGGCGTACGGCTCGAGCTGGCGGGCCGCGAGCAGCAGCCGGGCCTGGTAGTAGGCGTCGCGGGTCCAGGACAGCTGCAGCAGCCGGTGGTCGGTCACGATGCACCGCTCCCCCGGCGCCACGGCCAGAGCGGTGCAGCCGAGCACATAGCCGAGCACGCCGTCGACGAGCGCCGAGAGCCGCGGCCGGAGCCGGTCGGGTAGGTGGAGTTGGGCGCGCCGCATCCCCACCTGCCGGTGCCGAGCCCCCCGGAGGGGGAGCGTAGCCCAACGCCGAGCGACGGGCTCGGCGTTGTCCACAGCCCCGGGCCCGGGCGGGTCGTCCGGGGCCAGGGCGCAGGTAAGGGTGACGTCCAGGGTCGGTTGCCGGCCCGGGTCCCACGAGATCTCCAGCCGGGCCGCGCCGGCGTCGACCAGCCAGCCCTCGGTGGCACCGCCGGCCACGGCGACGTCCAGCCGGGCCACCGCCCCGAGGGCCTGGTCGTGGAGCTCCAGGACGGTCCCCTCGGCGGTGGTCGAGGCCAGGGAGGGCAGCGGCGGCAGCGGGCTCACCTCGGTGATCTCGGCGAACGACGGCCGCTGGAGCCGGCCCGGGACCACCAGCGCCAGCCGGCGCGGCCGCCGGTCGGCCCCGGCCCGCCAGCTGTGGCGCTGGGTGACGGCCGGCTGGCCGGCGGCCGCCCAGGCCTCCGCCCGGTAGCCGCCCGCCCGGTCCCGGCCCGACCAGCGGGGCCGGCCGGGTGGGCCGGGGTCGGGCGTGACCCCGGGAGGGGCCCCGGTCAGGCGCAGGGCGGCGTTGCCGGCGAGGGTGAGCTGGTGGCGGTGCCGCCGGACGGCGTCGGGCCGGCCCCGCAGGGCCTCGTCGAAGGCTGGCGCCCCGGTGAGCTCCACGAAGCCGTGGTCCGGGTGCGGGCGGCCGAGCGACAGCCACGACCCGTCCACCGCGAAGGAGGCGCACACCTGGCCGTTGCCGACGTCCAGCGGTTTGGGCCAGGTGTCGGGGCCCTCAGGGCCGCCCATGCCGGTACAGCTCCGGCTGGCGCAGCCGCAGGGCCGGTTCGCGCTCACGCTCGCGCTCGATGGCGGCGAGGTCGAGCTCGGCCCGGACCACGGTCTCCTCGGTCCCGGCCTCGGCCAGGACCTCGCCGCGCGGGTCGGCGACCAGCGACCGGCCGCAGAAGCCGTTGCCGGCCAGGTTGCAGCCGACGGCGAACACCTGGTTGTCCTGGGCTCGGGCGCGGGTCCGCAACGTCAGCAGGTGCTCGTAGCCGAACGGCACCGCCGACGGGATGACCAGGATCTGGGCGCCGCGAAGGGCCAGCGTCGTGGCCACGTCGGGGAAGGCGTGCTCGAAGCAGATCATCATGCCCAGCCGGCCTGCCGGGGTCGGGGCCACCACCAGCTCGGTCCCGGCGGCGAACAGCTCCGACTCGGTGGGGTACAGGTGGCTCTTGCGGTACGGGACCAGCTGCCCGCCCGGCGCCGCCACCACCGCCGTGTCGTAGAGGACCTCGCCGTCGCGCTCGAGCATGCCGAACACGAGCGTGGCCCCGGTCTCGGTGGCCAGCTCCGACACCCGGGCCGCGGTCGGCCCGTCCAGCGGCTCGGCCAGCTCCCGGCCTCGCCGGGCCAGCACCTCCAGGTCGTACCCGCTGGTCACCAGCTCCGGGGCCACCACCAGCGCGGCCCCGTCGGCGTGCTTGCGGACCAGCTCGGCGAGGCGGTCCACGTTGGCGGGAAGCTCGCCGGTGTGGGCCGCCATCTGCAACACAACGACCTCGATGGCGCTACCCCTTCGTCGCGCCGGCGAACAGGCCACGGACGTAGAACCGGTTCAGCGCGGCGAACAGCAGCAGCGGCGGCAGGATGGCCATGATCGTGCCGGCCGCGACCAGGTCCTCCTGGGCCAGGTGCGGGGTCTGGAGGTTGGCCAGCCCGACGGTCAGCGGCTGGTGGTCCCGGTCCAGCAGGGTCAGCGCCAGGAGCAGGTCGTTCCAGACGAAGACGAAGTCGATGATGGCGAAGGAGACGATCCCGGGGATGGCCAGTGGCAGGGCGACCCGGCGGAACACGTCGAACCAGCCGGCGCCGTCGATCCGTGCCGCCTCCAGCAGGTCCTCGGGGATCTGGGCGAAGAACGCCCCCAGCATGAAGATCGCCCAGCCGGCCCCGAACGCGGTGTGGACCAGCGCGATGCCCAGGTACTCCTGGGGGCCGTCGTTGAGGCCGAGGGTGCGGAACCAGGGCAGCATCGGGATGAGGATGATCTGCACCGGCACGATCATCGTGGTGACCAGCAGGAAGTAGGTCGTGGCCTTGAACCGGAAGGCCATGCGGGCGTAGGCGTAGGCGGCCAGCGACCCGGCCGACACCGTCAGGACCACGGCCAGGATGGTGATGATGAAGCTGTTGACCGCGTAGCGGGACAGGCCCTGGTCCCAGGCCCTGGCGAAGTTGCCGAAGGTCAGGTCGGCCGGGCTGACGTTCCACCATCCGGCGCGGGTCCGCGACAGCGGCAGGGTCGAGGTCATCAGGGCGGTGAGCATGGGCACCAGCCACACGATGCCCAGGACGGTGAGCGACCCGTAGAGCAGGAGGCTCGTCCAGCGGCTCCGTCCGACCGCGGTCATCGGGACCTCCCCGCCAGCAGCTGCCGGAGGTAGGGCCAGGAGCCGGCCACCAGCACGGCCGACATGAGCACGGCGATCGCGGTGGCCTGGCCACCCTGGGGGGTGTCGAGGAACGCGAACGCCTGCTGCCACAGCAGCAGGGCCAGCACCATGGTGTCCTGGGCCGGGCCGCCCCCGGTCATGACGTAGACGATGTCGAAGGTGCGCAGGGCGAAGATGACGCTGACCACCCCGACGACGACCAGCGGGCGCCGCAGCGAGGGGACGAGGATGCGCCTGGCCGTCTGCCAGGCGTTGGCCCCGTCGACCTTGGCCGCCTCCACCAGCTCGTACGGCACGGCGGTGAGACCGGCGGTGATGGTGATGACGCCGAAGCCGGTGAACGCCCAGAACGCCGGCACGATCAGCGCCAGGTTGGTCAGGCGGACGTCGGCGAAGCCGAGGTGGAGCACCCCGGGGTTGGACAGCCAGGAGCCCGGGTGCAGCTCCAGCGGGCCCAGGCGCCAGTCCGCGCCCAGGATGCCGAGCCGGTCCAGGACCGCGTTCAACACCCCGATCTGGGGGTCGGCGTTGTAGACGAAGGACCAGATGATGCCGGCCGCGGCCAGCGAGATCGTCATGGGAAGGATGAAGACGGTGCGGAACACGGTCGCGGACCGGGTCGTGTACCAGATCAGGATGGACACCAGCAGCGAGAAGCCGACCACCAGCAGGGGGAAGACGACCAGCCAGATGGCGGTGTTGAGCACGGCGTTCCAGAAGCTGGGGTCGGTCAGGGTGGTGGTGTAGTTGTCCAGCCCGACGAACCGCCAGCGGGCCGGCTCGACCGGCGACCAGGGGCGCAGCAGCCCCCACCGGAAGAAGCTGCTGAGCACCGTGACCAGCGCCGGCCACAGGTAGAAGGCGGCGAAGACGACCAGCAGGGGGGCCACGAAGACGTAGGGTGCGAACCGCTCCAGGCGGCCCCGCGCCCGGCGCCGGGCCGCCGGCCGGGCTGCCGGCGGCGGCGCCGTCTCCCGCGGCGGTGGAGCGACGGTGGTGGTGCGCCGCGACGCCATCGCCTAGCCGCCCGAGGACCGGGTGTCCACCTGCTTCATGGTGGCGATGAACTTGTTGACGTCCTGGTCCCGGGTGAGCTGGGCGAGCGCCTGGCGGTACTTCACCTGGATCTCGCCGCCGATCCAGTCGTCGAGGTCGTAGCCGGCGGGGACGGCGGCCTGCTTGGGCCACAGGGCGGCCGCCTTGCGGTCGTTCTCGTCGGGGTAGACGTCGGTCGGCACCTTGGCGTTGGGGGCGATGTAGCCGCCGCGCTTGGCCCAGATCTCCTGGGCCTCGGCCGAGGCCAGGTAGTCGAGCAGGGCGAGCGTGGCCGGCTGGTTCTTGGTGTCCTTGGCCCCGACGAACAGGTCGCCGCTGACGAACTGGGCCTGGGGCATGGCCGCGTCGTACTTGGGCATCAGGAAGAAGGTGAAGTCCGTGCCTGGCTTCAGGGACTTGTCACACTCGGCGGGGATGATGAGGTTGAGGAACGCCCCCTGGTTGTCGAACAGCGCCTTGCCCTTGGCCCCGGCGCAGGTCGCGTCGGTGAACCCGGTGGCCAGGGTCTCGGGCGGGAAGTACTTCCCCATCAGGTCGCTGAGCACCTGGAAGGACTTGACGATCCGCGGGTCGTCCCAGCCGATCTTGCCGCGGGCCAGGTCGTTGAACGCCTCGGCGCCGGCGACGCGCAGGATGACCGGGTCGGTCCACTGGGTGAGCGGCCAGCCGTCCTTGCCCCCGACGGCCAGCGGGGCCACGCCCTTGGCCTTGGCCTTGTCCATGGCCGCGGTGAACTCGGCCCAGGTGCTGGGCACACCGATGCCGAGCTGCTCCAGCTGCTTGGGCGAGTACCAGACGAGGGCGTTGACGTTGCCCTTGAAGAAGACGGCGTAGGCCTTGCCGTCGGGACCGGAGGCGATCTGGCGAAGGGCGTCGGTGTAGGAGCCGTCCTTGATCCAGGTGTCCCACTGCTGGTCGAGGTTGATCAGCAGGTCCTGGTCGGCGAAGGTGCGGATGATGCCGGGCAGGGCCACGGCCACGTCCGGCGGCGAGCCGGCCGCGAACTGCTGGGTGAGCAGGGCCTGGGTCTGGTCGAACGGCACCTGCTCGACCTTCACCGTGACCTTGGGGTTCTTCTGGTGGAAGGCGTCGATGACCGCCTGG
>DASZON010000132.1:0-2234 GCA_035550755.1 Actinomycetota bacterium
CTGGGCCCGCTTCTTGGACAGGATCAGGCGGCCGTCCTTGTCCTCCTTCTGCATGACCAGGGCCTCGATGTGGTCGCCGAGGCTGACGACCTCATTGGGGTCGACGTCATGCTTGATGGACAGCTCGCGCGAGGGGATGACACCCTCGGACTTGTAGCCGATGTCGAGCAGGACCTCGTCGCGGTCGACCTTCACCACGTAGCCGTCGACGATGTCACCCTCTTCGAAGGCCTTCAGCGACTCCTCGTAGGCGGCCGCGAGGTCTTCTTCGGAGCCGACATCGTTCTGCGTCACCTGGGTGGTCACCCCGGGGACGTCCTGCTCGGTTGCGGTGGGTCGGTCGGTGGACTCGGTCAACTGCTCGTCTCCTAGACTGTCGGACAGAAGGCTCCCCCTGCAGACATTTCCGTGGCGGTGAGGCGACGCGATGAGCGTCAGAACACACTGGCAGAAAAGCCCACAGTGGTTCGGCAGATGGTAGCCGTCCCTGCTTCGTCGCGTCAACGTTCTATGCGCGTATGACCTGCGAGTTTACGGTCCTTCTGGAAAGGGTGGTCAAGTGACCGAGCCGCTGTACCAGCACGACGCCTACCTCGCGGCCTTCGATGCCCAGGTCACCGGGGTCGAGGAGGACGGTGTCGTCCTCGACCGGAGCGCGTTCTTTCCTGGTGGGGGCGGGCAGCCGCCCGACACCGGGATCCTCGAGGTCGACGGGGTCGAGGTGGCCGTGACCGGCGCCCAGCGCCGCGAGGGCCGGATCGTCCTGGTGGTCGACGGCCAGCCGCCACCGGCCGGGGCCAAGGTCCGGGGCCGGCTGGACTGGGACCGGCGCCACACCCTGATGCGGACCCACACCGCCCTGCACATGCTGTCGGGAGTGATCGGCCGTGACTACGGGGCCCTGGTCACCGGGGGCAACTTCGAGGAGGCCAAGGCCAGGATGGACTTCGAGCTGTCCTCGATGAGCGCCGAGTTCGCCGAGGCGGTGGAGCGGGCCCTGCGGGTCGAGGTCGACGCCGACCGGCCGGTGCACGTCTCGTTCCTGTCCCCCGAGGAGTTCGCCGCCCGGCCCGAGCTGATCCGGACCAAGGCCAACCTGGTCCCTCAGGGCCTGGAGGTGATCCGGGTGGTCGACATCGACGGCCTGGACCGCCAGGCCGACGGGGGCACCCACGTGGCCTCGACCGGCGAGGTCGGCACCATCTACGTGGTCGGCCACCAGTCCAAGGGCAAGGGCAACAAGCGGCTGCGGATCGCTCTCGACCCGGTCGCGGCGCCGCCGTCGCGCGCCGAGTGACCCAGCCGGCGCCGCCGCCCGAGCCGGACTGGCTGGGCTGGGTCGCCCGGCTCCAGGCCATCGCCCAGGCCGGGATGGAGCTGACCGACGGGGTCTACGACCGGGAGCGGTACGCGGCCCTGCGGGCCCTGGCGGTCGAGATCGCCGCCGCCCACCTGGACCTGCCGACCCCGGCCGAGCGGCTGCGGCTGGAGGAGCTGCTGGCCGGCGACGGCGGCTACCCGACCCCCAAGGTGGACGTGCGCGCCCTGGTCCGCCGGGACGGCGAGGTCCTGCTGGTCCGGGAGCGGGCCGACGGGCGCTGGTCGCTGCCCGGGGGCTGGGCCGACGTCGGCTGGTCCCCGGGGGCCATGGTCGAGCGTGAGGTCGCCGAGGAGTCCGGCTTCACGGTGCGCGCCCGGCGCCTGCTCGCCCTCTGGGACCGGTCGCGGCACAACCCGGGCCCCTTCCCCCACTCGGTGTACAAGGTCGCGGTCGCCTGCGACCTCCTCGGCGGCGAGGCCCGGCCGAGCATCGAGACCCTGGCGGTGGGGTGGTTCCCGCCGTCCGCCCTGCCGGAGCTGTCCACCGGCCGGATCACCGCCGCCCAGATCCACCGCCTGGTGGAGCTGGACGACCACCCGGCGCTGCCCCCGGACCTGGACTAGGGCTCGCGGGAGCGGCCCGCCAGGCGGCTCCCGGTGACGACCCCGACCAGGCCGGCCAGGGCGACCAGGACCAGCCAGGTCGTGGGGAGCTGGGGCAGGCCGCCGCCCGCGGTGGTGGGCTGGGCCGCCTCCCCGGCCCCGGCCGGCGCGGCCCCGTCGGCCACGCTGTCCACGCCCGCGCCAAGGCTCTTGCCGTCGCCGACCACCACCACCCCGACCATGCCCGGGTGGGCGTAGCAGAAGAACGGGTAGGTGCCGGCCTCGTCCAGCCGCACCGTGCTCCGGGTGCC
>DASZON010000133.1:0-4315 GCA_035550755.1 Actinomycetota bacterium
CCGCCGTCAGGTCCTGACCGTGGTCCGCGACAAGGCGGTCGTGCACACCCTGTTCGCCGAGATCGCGCCGCGGTTCGCCGACCGCAACGGCGGCTACACCCGCATCCTCAAGCTCGGCCCCCGGCCGGGCGACGGCGCCCCGATGGTCCTGATCGAGCTGGTCGAGCAGGGCGACGGCGAGCGCCGCTCCGGTGACGGCGAGGATGGCGGCGGCCGCCGGCGGCGGTTCGGCCGTCGCTCCCGGCCCGAGGCCCCCGAGGGCGCCAACCGCGCCGAGCGCCGTGCCGCCATGCGCCGCCGGGGCCCGGCCCCCGGCGAGGCCGAGGCCGCCCTGGCCGGCGAGGACCTCGACGACCAGGACCTGGAGGACGACGAGGAGCGCCCGGCGGTCCCCACCGACGCCGAGATCGAGGCCGGAGCGGCCGTCGCCGGCGAGGACGAGGACGCCGAGGAGGACGAGCTCGAGGCCGAGGCTGAGGTCGAGGCCGAGGCCCCGGCCGGCGAGGCCGACACCGCCGTCGAGCCCGGGATCACCGAGTCCGGAGTCGACGAGGACGAGCCCGCCTCGGCCCAGGCCGACGACGCCGCCGCCGAGATCGCCGAGGACGAGGGTCGCGCCGAGGACGCCGAAGCCGAGACCTCGACCGAAGACGAGGACGAGGACCGCAAGTAGCGGATGAGCCCCGAGGTCGGCCCTGCCGAGGTGCATGGGGCCGAGTGCCGAGGTCACCTCGGGGTCGCCCCTCCCCCCGCGGGATCCCGCGGCCGGCAGGCCCCCGGCGTAGGCGGTGAGGCCCCCACCGGTGGCGGGGAGACCCCCGGCGTAGGCGGTACGCATGCCGCGGAGGCCCCAGCCGGTGGCGAGAGCCCCGGTCGGGAGGGTAGCCGACGGGGGCGGGGGGGCGTCGGCGGGTATCCACAGCCCCCTGGGTCCGGGGCCCCGCTGCCAGGGCGCCATCCCCCGGATCCCGGCTCCCCCGCTCCCGGCCCCCCGGACCCCGGCCCCCCCGACCCCGACCCCCCCGACCCCGGCCCCCCCGATCCCGGCCCTCCCCCGCAGGACGGTCCTCTGCGGCGGTTGCGGTTGGTGGTGGGGTACGACGGGACCCCGTTCTCGGGGTTTGCGCGGCAGCGGGACCGGCGGACGGTACAGGGGGAGTTGGAGGACGCACTGGGACGGCTGGCCAAGCGGCCGGTTCGGACGGTGGGGGCGGGGCGGACCGATGCCGGGGTGCATGCTCGGGGGCAGGTGGTGCATGCCGACGTGCCGGCTCGGCTCGACCCGGAGCGGGTCCGGCGGGCGCTCAACGGCCGGCTGGGGCCGGCGGTCACCGTCCACGAGGCCGGCTGGGCGCCGCCCGGGTTCGACGCCCGGCTGTCGGCCCGGCGGCGGACGTACGTGTACCGGATCGACGACTCGGGCGACCCCGACCCGCTGCTCCGCAACTTCGTGCTCGCCTGGCCGCGGCGGCTCGATCTGGACCGCATGCGCAAGGCCGCCGCGCCCCTGCTCGGGGAGCACGACTTCGCGGCGTTCTGCCGGAGCCGGGCCGGGGCGACCACGACCCGGCGGCTGCGGTCCGTCGGGATCCGGCGGGTCCGCGGCCTCGTCGAGGTCCGGCTGGTCGCCGACGCGTTCTGCTGGCAGATGGTCCGCGGCATCGTCGGCCACCTGCTGCTGGTCGGGGAGGGGCGCCGCGGTCCTGCGACCACAGTCGACGTCCTGGCCGCGGCCGACCGCTCCCGGGCCGGCAACGTCGCCCCGGCCCACGGCCTGGTGCTGGAGGCGGTCGCCTACCCGGCCCGCGTTGACCGCGAGCGGGCCCGCCGACCATCCTGAGCCCATGGCCGAGTGGATCTACTTCCTGCACGCGCCGCGCGACAACTTCGCGGCCAGCATGACCGACGAGGAGCGGGCCGCGTTCGCCGAGCACGGCAGTTGGCTGGCGGGGCTGCTGACCGACGGGGTGCTGATCCTGGGCGGGGTGACCCTCGGCCAGGCCAACACCGGCGTCGTCGTCCTGGAGGCGCCCGACGAGGAGACGGCCCGGGCCATCGTCGCCGAGGACCCGGTGAGCCGCGGCGGCTTCGCCCGGCCCGAGCTGCGGCCCTACCAGCTCGGCTTCCTCCGCGGGTGGGGTCAGGTCCGCAGGTAGGACGCGCCGTTCACGTCGACCACGGCCCCGGTCGTGAACTCGGCCCCCGGCGTGGCCAGGAACACCACCACCCTGGCCACCTCCTCGGCGGTCGCCGCCCGACCGAGTGGGCTCTGGGCCCGGATGGCGTCACCCTCCGGGCCCTCCAGGAACGGGGCCGCCATGTCGGTCTCGACGAACCCGGGCGCCACCGTGGTCACGTAGATCCCGTGGCCGCCGAGGCCCCGGGCCATCGACTGGCCCAGGCTGTTGAGGCCCGCCTTGCTCGCCCCGTAGGCCGGATGGTCGGCCTCACCACGGAACGCACCCCGCGAGGACACGTTCACGATCCGCCCGCCGCCGGCCGCCACCATGTGCGGGGCCACGGCGTGGATGAGGTTGGCCGGACCGAGCAGGTTGACGGCGATCGTCCGCCGCCAGATCTCCAGCCAGTCCTCGTAGCCGGTCTCGAGCACCGGATGCTCCTCGTAGATCCCGGCGTTGTTGACCAGCACGTCGACTCGCCCCAGCCCGTCAACGACCCGCCCCACCAGCGCCCGCGCCTGCTCCGGATCGGCCAGGTCGGCCTGCAGGGCCAGGTGCCCGCCCGCGCCTCCGAGCGACGCCACCGTGTCCTCGGCCGCCGCCCGGTCGGCCCGGAACTGGACCGCCACCGTGGCCCCGCGGGCCGCGAACTCCCGCGCCACGGCACGGCCGATCCCGCGCGAACCGCCCGTGACCAGCACCACCCGGCCCTCGAAGTCGGCGCTCACCGGCCCGCTCTCCGGCAGTGGCAGCGCAGGTTGCGGACGTCGTAGCAGGCGATGTCGACGTCGGTGAACCCGTTGGCGAGCAGCTGCTCGGCCAGCCAGGCGTCGTCGAACATGGCGTGATGGGCGTTCCAGATCCAGCGGGGCACGCCCCGCTCGTCGGTGCCCTTGTGGGCGTCGCGGTCCATGTGCCCTCCCAGCAGCCAGTAGTTCGCCTCCAGGGTCGAGTAGGCGCCCTGGACCCACTGGGTGACGATGTAGCGGGCGTCCGGCACCCCGATGTCGACCCTGGCCCCTGGGGCCAGCACCCTGGCCCACTCGCGCAGGGTCGGCCCGACCAGCTGGAAGCTCTGGTGCTCGAGCACGTGGTTGGCCCGCAGGGCGGTGACGCTGGCGTCGGCGAACGGCAGCCGGTCGAGCCGGCACAGCAGCTCGATCCCGGGCAGGGGCAGCACGTCGGTGTGCACCTCATAGCCCGGGTCCGGGCGCTCCCCGGCCCCGATCTCGACCCGCACCAGCCCTCCTCCCCGACTCGCCGCAGCTCCTAGTCCCGGTGTGCCGCCAGCCACCCCGGCAGCCGGTCCAGGCAGTGCGTCCAGCCCTGCACGTGGTCGTCGCGGGCCCGTTCGCCCGTGAACCCCTCGTGGACGAGGTCCAGCCGGGTCCCGTCCCCCGCCGGCGCCAGCTCGACCGTGACCAGGGTCTGGGTGTCCTCGCCCTCCCAACCCCAGGTGCACACCAGCCGCCGCGGCGCCTCCAGCTCGACGAACCTCCCGCTCACGGCCATACCCGCCGGCGGGCTGGCGATCCGGTAGCGGCCGCCGGCCTCAGGGTCCACCTCGGCGGTCGGGGCGAGCCGCATCGGCCAGAACCAGGCGGCCAGGGCCGCCGGATCGGTCAGGGCCCGCCAGACCCGATCGGGCGGGGCGGCCAGGTCCCGGCGCAGGCGCAGCTCGGTGGTCATCGTCCCTCCCGCGGGTCGTCCGGAAGTTGACCAAACGGCCTGGTCACCGCTAGCCTTGACAGTCGGTTCACTCGACGCTGCGGCCACGTTCGACAGCCCGGCGCCACCTTCTCGAATCGTAACGGAGTTGCCCGCATGCCTTCGCCAGCAAGCCGAACGTTCTCGCCACGAGCGCGAGACCTGACCCGCGACTGGTACGTCGTCGACGCCGACGGCCAGGTCCTCGGCCGGCTGGCCGCCCAGGTGGCCCGCATCCTGCGCGGCAAGCACAAGCCGATCTTCGCCCCCCACGTCGACACCGGCGACCACGTGATCATCATCAACGCGGCCAAGGTGCGGCTGACCGGGCGCAAGCGTGAGCAGAAGGTCGCCTACCGCCACTCCGGCTATCCGGGCGGCCTCAAGGAAACCCCGTACACGGTGCTGCTCGCCGAGCGGCCCTCCCG
>DASZON010000134.1:0-16537 GCA_035550755.1 Actinomycetota bacterium
GGTAGGCCCGGTCGAAGGCCGGGCCGCCGAGCGCGGCCCGCGCGGCCCCGGTGATCCGGCGCAGGTCGAGATCGGCCTCGTCGGGCATGCCCCGCAGGGTCTCGGCCACCCCGAGCAGCTCGGCCGCCCGCCGGGGCTCGCCGCCGGCCAGGGCGATGGCCGCGCCCAGCCCGGTCACCCGGGCGACCACCGGCCGGTCGCGGGTGGCCAGGGCCGCCCGCAGGGCCTGGTCGTGACGGTCCCGGGCCCCGGCCAGGTCGCCCTCGGCGACGTCGATGTGGCCGAGGGCGACCAGGGCGACGGCGTGGATCTGCTCGACCGGGAAGCCGCCGCGCCGGTAGGCGGCGATCGCCCCGTCGAGCAGCGCCCGCGCCTCCTCCAGGCGCCCCTGCCAGCGGTACATGTCGGCCTGGGTGAGGCGGACGTGCAGCTTCTGGTCCTCGGCCCCGACCTCGTGGGCGAGGCGGTCGGCGGCGGCCAGGTCGGCCTCGGCCTCGGCGAGCTGCCCGGCCCGGGCGTGCTCGCCGGCCCGGCGGATCAGGATCTGGCTGACGTCCTCGCGGTCGCCCAGCCCGGTCAGGGCCTCAAGGGCCTCCTCGAGGGTGGCCATGGCCTGCCGGTGGTGGCCGCGGGTGGCGGCCAGGTCGGCCCGGGCGACCATGGCCTGGCCGGCCCCCCAGCGCTCGCCCAGGTCGCGGAAGCGGGCAAGGGCCTGGTCGAACTCGCGCTCGGCGGCCTCGGCCTCGCCCAGGTTGACCTGGAGGAAGCCGGCGAGGAGGTGGGAGAGCGCTGCCGTCCACGGGTCCGGGTGGTCCCGGTCGGCGGCCAGGCGCCGCAGGGCCGCCTGGTCGTCGTTGCCGAACACGGCCAGCAGGGCGGGCAGGATGGTGAGCACGGGATGGGACCGGCGTGGCTCGTCGGCGGGGAGGGCGTCGAGGGCGGCCAGGGCCTCGGCACCCAGGGCCAGCCCCGGCGCCAGGTCGACCCCGCCGGAGAGGGTGGTCAGGGCCTGGAAGGAGAGGACCTGGACCCGGGCGGCCGGGTCTCCGCCGGCGAGGGCCAGCGCCTTGGCCGTCCACTCGAGTGCCTCGACCCGAGCGCTGGTCAGGGTCCAGTACCAGCCCAGGGCGGCCGCCAGCCGCAGGGCGGTGTCGGCGTCGCCGCTGTCGGTGGCCCAGCGCAGGGCGGCGTGCAGGTTGTCGCGCTCGGCGCCCACCCGGTCCAGCCAGCGCAGCTGGTCGCGGCGGCGCAGCTCGGGCTCGGCGGCCTCGGCCAGCTCCAGGAACCAGGCGGCGTGGGCCCGGGCCAGGGCCTGGTGCTCGCCGGCCTCGTCCAGCCGCTCGGCGCCGTAGGCCCGGACCGTCTCCAGCATCCGGTAGCGGACCCCGGCGCCGTCGCCGTCGGCCGCCACCACCAGCGACCTGGCGACCAGCCCGGCCAGCAGGTACAGGACCTCGTCGGCGGCCGGCCCGGCCGGGCCAGGGCCGGCGCACACCCGCTCGGCCGCCTCCTGGGTGGCCCCGCCGGCGAACACCGACAGCCGGCGCAGCAGCACCTGCTCGGCGGGGCCGAGCAGCTCCCAGCTCCAGTCGATCACCGCCCGCAGGGTCTGGTGGCGAGGGACCGACCGGCGGCCGCCGGCCAGGAGCCGGAAGCGGTCGTCGAGGCGGGCCGCCACCTGCTCGGGGGCGAGGACGTGGAGGCGGGCCGCGGCCAGCTCGATGGCCAGCGGCATGCCGTCGAGGGCCCGGCAGATGCGCAGCACCGGGCCGACAGTCGCCTCGTCGACGGCGAACCCGGGGCGGGCGGCCGCGCCCCGGTCGGCCAGCAGCCGCACCGCCGGGTAGGTCAGGGCCTCGGCCGGGGCGACGTCGCCGTCGGGGACGGCCAGGGGGCCGACCGGGTGCAGCACCTCCCCGGCGATGCCGAGCGGCTCGCGGCTGGTCGCCAGCACCGACAGGCCCGGGCAGCGGGCCAGCAGGTGGTCGACGAGCTTGGCCGCGGCCTCGACCAGGTGCTCGCAGTTGTCGGCGACCAGCAGCATGCGGCGGTCGCCGATGGCCTCGACCAGCCGGTCCATGGGGGCGACGGCGGTCGTGCCCGGCGCGGCCAGCAGCCGCAGCTCGCGCGCCCCGAACAGCGACAGCAGGGCCTGGGGGAGGTCGACCGGATCGGCCACCGGGGCCAGCTCGACCAGGAAGACCCCGTCGGGCATCCGGTCCAGGAGGCGGCCGGCGGCCTCGGCGGCCAGCCGGGTCTTGCCGGCGCCGCCGGGCCCGATGAGGGTGACCAGGCGGGCGCCGGCGAACGCGCCGGTGATGCGGGTGAGGTCGTCGCCGCGCCCGACGAAGCTGGTGATCGGCGAGCGCAGGTTGGTCCGGGGAGCCGGGCCGGGCGGGGCGGGCGGAGGGCCGCCGGGCGGCTGGCCGGTCGTGGCCGGCGGGCCCGCGGCCGCGGGGGCGGGCGGCGTGGCCGGGGTCTTCGGGGTCAGCTGGCCGCGCAGGGCGGCCACGTGCAGGGCCTGGAGCTCGGGCGACGGGTCGATGCCGAGCTCCTCGGCCAGGCGGGCCCGGAGGCGCTCGTAGGCGCCGAGGGCGTCGGCCTGCCGGCCGGCCATGGCCAGGGCGCGCAGCAGCTGGCCGCTGAGGCGCTCCCGGAGCGGGTTGGCGGCCACCAGCTCCTCCAGCTCGGCCACCAGCCGGTCGCCGGCCCCGGCGGCCAGGTCGGCCTCGACCCGGTCCTCCAGGGCCCGGAGCCGCAGGTCCTCGAGCCGGGCCACCGCCGGCCCGGCGAAGGCGGCGGTGGCCGCATCGGCCAGGGCCGGCCCCCGCCACAGGTCCAGGGCCTCGCCCAGCAGCTCCCGCGCCCGCCCCGGGTCGGCGCCCAGCCGCTCCCGCCCGGCCAGGGCCAGGGCCTCGAAGCGGTTGGCGTCCACCGCCTCGGTGGGCACGGCCAGGCGGTACCCGGCCGGTGACGACTCGACCGCGTCCGGGAGCACCCGCCGCAGCCGCGAGACCAGCGCCTGGAGGGCGTTGGCCGCCCCCGCCGGCGGGTCCTGGTCCCAGACCGCGTCCACCAGCTGCCCGGTCGTCACCACCCGCCCGGGGTCGAGCGCCAGGCGCAGCAGCAGCCGCCGCAGCCGGGGCCCGGCCACCTCCACCACGGGCAGCCCGGGACCGGCCCGCACCTCCAGCGGGCCCAGCAGGGCGATGCACAGGTCCCCGGGCACAACCCCATTCTGCCGCTAGGCGGCCCCGCCCTGGTCCCAGGTGTAGGTGTCGTTGGTCAGCCAGTCGGGGAGCAGGTTGATGGAGAACGGGCTGCCGGGGACGCCGCTGGCGCCGCCGGGGAGGCTGGACTCGGCGTCGACGTCGCCGGGGCCACGCAGCTCGCTGACGTACCGGTTGGCCGGCCCGCCGCCGAAGCCGAACTCGTTGGCCGCGTCGGCGCGGGCGTTGTGGGTGGCCGCGTCCACGGTCTCGAAGCCGCCGTCGGTCGGGATCCCCGGCAGGCCGGCGAGCGGCGGCGGGAAGGCGCCGAAGGCCGGCGGGATGTTGAACGGCCCGCCGAGGGGATGGTCGAGGGTGACCCGGTGGAGGCGGCCCCAGCGGTAGTCGTCCTGGTCGGTCGACCCGCCGAAGGCGGCCTGGAAGTCGGGGCCGGACAGTTTGGCCAGGGCGGCCTGCACGGCCCGGAGCAGGGTGATGTCGCGGCGGTCGGCGGCGTCGGCGACCCCGTCGACGGCGAAGAAGTCGATCCCCGAGGCCCCGACCCCGTGGGTCTGGCCGAAGGTGTCGAGCAGGTGCTTGAGGGCGGTCAGGGAGCGTTCGCCGTCGGGACCGGCGACCCCGTAGGGGTCCAGGCGGGCGTCGATGGCGCCCTGGATGACCTGGCTGCGCCAGACCGCGTAGATGGTGGCGGCGGCGCTGTTGGCCTGCTCGAGGCGGGTCGGGGGCTGGCGCCGGCCGTCGGTGTCGCTGGCGTCGTAGCCCTCGACGATGCCGGTCGGGGTGCGCCGGTTCCACAGGGCCAGGCGGCCGACGGCCTCGGCCACGGCCCGGTTGCGGGCCAGGCCGCGCAGGGTCGGGTTGCTGTCCAGGGCGCCCCTGGCCAGCGCCTTCACCAGGTGGGGGACGAAGTACTGGGCGTCGACCAGGGCGGTGTCGGCCTGGATGCGCTGCATGTCGGCGAACGACACCTTGCCGTCGCCGGCCAGCTCGGCCCGGAGCAGGTCGGTGATGCGCCCGGCGCGGATGCCGGCGTAGCCGTTGTTGAGGT
Organism: Actinomycetota bacterium; assembly: GCA_035550755.1. Lineage (GTDB taxonomy): Bacteria > Actinomycetota > CALGFH01 > CALGFH01 > CALGFH01 > CALGFH01. The sequence goes on from DASZON010000134.1 coordinate 4,279, forward strand.
ACCAGATCCCGCCGCCGGGCCGGGTCTGGTTCAGCGGGTCGTTGTCCAGGGTGACCCCGGCCGGGTCGTTGTTGGCGTTGACGAAGAAGCCGGCCGGCGGGTTGACGACCTGCGGCATCTCGTCGTACGGGAGGATCTCGTAGGGGATGGCCTGGCCCGGCTGGGGGTTGGTGACCGGCAGCCACTCGTTGCCGCCGGTGCCGTTGCGGATGAAGTACGGCGGCAGGCCGTTGACGGTGCCGGCCTGGAGGTCCTCGCGCAGGGGCAGCTCGGCGCTGGTGAAGTAGGCGATGTTGCCCTCGACGTCGGCGTAGGCCCAGTTCTGGCCGCCGACGTCGAACAGCTCGAGGCCGCGGCGGAAGTCGGCCAGGTTGCGGGCGTCGTCCCAGATCAGGAAGGTGTCGAGCTCGCGGGTGGCGCTGAAGCCGGTGTACTGGACGCTGAGGGCGGTCCCGGCGGCCTGGTCGAGCTGGATGATGGGGCCGTTGTTGCGGCGCGGCACGATCAGGGTGGCGGGCGGGATGGCGCCGCCGGCCGGGACCACGGTCAGGTTGTCGGCCGTGCCCGAGCCGGGGTTGTTCTGCCGGAAGGTCTCGGGGATGGGGATGACGTGCTCCAGCTGGCCCTGGTAGACGGTGGACAGGCCGCTGGGGGAGGTCGGGTCGGGGCGGAGCTGCTCGGCGTAGGTGTCGGTCACGTCCATCGGGTTGACGGTGGCGCCCCAGGAGATGAAGCGGTTGTTGCCGACGATCACCCCTGGGGTGCCGGCGAACCCGCTGCCGACGGCGTCGGTCTCGCCCGCCTGGAGGTGGACCGGGTAGAAGGTCGAGGGCGCGTCCAGGCCGAGGTGGGGGTCGTTGGCCAGCAGGGGGTGGCCGCCGGCGGCGACCCGGCCCGACACCGCCCACTGGTTGGAGCCGGTCTGGGCCCGGTCGTGGGACAGGGCCTGGCGCAGCAGCGGGACCTTGGCGGCGGTGGCGGCATACCGCTCGGCGAGGCGGCCGGCGGCGGCCAGCCGGGGGCCGGCCGCCTCCGCCGCGGCCGCGGCCGCGCCGGCGGCCTGGGTCGCCTGGGCGGTGGCCCGGCTGGCGTCGGGGACGGTCGAGGCGTGGGTGAACGGCTCCGAGCGCCACAGGTCCTGGAAGAACAGGGCGGTGCCGTCGAAGCCGCCCGCCTGCCCGGCCCGCTGGTAGCCGAGCAGGGCGGTGGTGAGGTCGATGTCGAGGTCGAACGAGAGCCCGAAGGACTGGAGCTTGCCCACGGCCACGCTGTCCAGCGGGGTCCAGGGCCGGAACCGGGTCAGGCTGAGGGCGCCGTACTCGGGCGGCAGCGGGTTGCCGGCGACCCAGGCGTTGACCCCGTCGGCGTAGGCGGCCAGCACCGCCCGGGCGTCGGCCGACAGCGCCGGCAGCGACCGGGCGGCTGCCCGGTGCAGGCCGATGGTCCGCAGCTGCACGTCGGTCGGGAGGGCGGCCGGGCCGAGCAGCTCGGCCAGGGTGCCGTCGGCCTGGCGGCGGCGGGTGTCCATCTGGAACAGCCGGTCCTGGGCGTGCACCCAGCCCTGGAGGAAGAACAGGTCGTGGCGGCTCCCGGCCCGGAGGTGGGCGATCCCGTTGCCGTCCCGGTCGACCCGGGCCGCCCCCTCGAGCCCGGGCACGTCCACCGGGTCGGCGACCGCCCTGGAGGCCAGCACCCCGGCCGGGAGCAGCAGGGCGAGACTGAGGACGACGACCATGGCACGGCGCATGGAGTGCTCTCCTGGGACCGGCTCCCCGCCCCCGGAGCACCCACCGTCCCGGGCATCGTCCGAACCCGGCGAAGCCTACCAAAGCGGTGCGTCCGTTCAAGTTCGGGCCGAACCAGCGCGGGAGGTGCCCGGGTACGATGGCCAGATGACTCGTTGGCGCGTCCCGGCCATGGTCGCCGCCGCCGTCGTGGCGGTCGCGCTGGTCGTGGTCGGGGTGGTCGCGCTCGGGGGCGGCGGCGGGACCGGCCGGAGCGGCCCCGCGGCCAGCGGCAAGGGCGGCGGGAACGGGACGACCCCGGCGGATCCCGTGCGGCTGACCGTGACCCCCCGCGACAAGGCGACCAGGGTCGCCCTGGACGCGCACGCCAAGGTGGTGGCCTCCGCCGGGCGGCTGCGGGCCGTCAAGGTCACCGCCAGCGGGGGACGGCGGCTGGCCGGGAAGCTGGAGGACGACGGGCGCAGCTGGACGAGCACCGGGGCGCTGGCCCCGGCGACCCGGTACCGGGTGGTGGCCGACGCCGTCGACGACGCCGGGGCCCCTGCCCGGGAGCGGACGACCTTCACCACCGTGGCGCCCCGGGCCGAGCTGCGGGCGTCGATCATGCCCCTGGACGGCGAGACCGTCGGCGTCGGGCTGCCCATCGGCGTCTGGTTCAACCAGCCGGTGGACGACCGGGCCGCCGTCGAGCGGCGCCTCCAGGTCACCTCGTCGACGAAGGTCACCGGCGCCTGGCACTGGTTCAACGACCGCGAGGTCCACTACCGCCCCAGGAGCTACTGGCCGGCCGGGGCCAAGGTCACGGTGGCGGCCCGCCTGGCCGGGACCGACGCCGGCGACGGGCTGTGGGGCGTGGCCGACCGCACCGTCAGCTTCCGGATCGGCGAGCGCCGGGTCAGCGTGGTCGACGTCCGCAGCCACCGCATGAAGGTCACCTCGGGCGGCAGGACGCTGCGGGTCCTGCCCGTCTCCACCGGCCGCGAGAAGTACCCGACCACCAACGGGGTCCACTTCGTGATCGAGAAGAACGCGGTCAAGCTGATGGACTCCTCGACCGTGGGCATCCCCCGCAACTCCCCGGGCGGCTACTACCAGAAGGTCGCCTGGTCGGTGCGGATCTCCAACTCGGGCGAGTTCGTCCACGCCGCCCCCTGGTCGACCGGCTCCCAGGGCCGGGCCAACGTCTCCCACGGCTGCGTCAACCTGTCCACGGCCAACGCCGCCTGGTACTTCCGCCTGACCCGCCGCGGCGACGTGGTCGAGGTCAGGGGCTCGCCCAGGCGCCCGGGGGCCAGCTTCGGGGTCGCCGACTGGAACATGAGCTGGAGCCGCTGGCTCGCCGGCAGCGCCCTCTAGCCGCGCCGCTCACGAGGAGCTGCGCCGGCAGCGGTCCACCACCCGCCGGTAGTCGGCCAGGGCGACGTCGAACTTGGCCGACTCGGCCGAGCCGGCGATCAGCGACGGGGTCCCCTTGCGGACCGCCGCTTCGGCGTCCAGCTTGCCGTTGAGCAGGTCGTTCATGATCTCGGTGTGCTTGCGCAGAGCCCCGGCCATGGCCACCGCGTGCCGCAGGCTGGCGTTCGCCCGCGCCACCGCCTCGACGCACTCCGGGGTGGCCGTGGGGGCGGCCACGCTGGTCGAGGGAGCGGCCCCGGCCCCGGGCCCGGTGGCCCGGCCCGGCTGGCGGTCGCCGCGGTCGAGGCTGGCGCCGATGGCGATGCCGCCGGCCAGGGCGACGGCCATCAGCAGCACGGTGGCCAGCAGCCACGGCCAGGGGCCACGGCGCCGTCCGCCCTCCGGCCGGGCCTGGCCGGCGGCGTGCTGGCGGCGGACGTCGAGGTCGGAGACGTACCGGCGCAGGGCGGCCAGCTGCCGGTCGCGGTTGTCGTCCTGCTCCGGCGGCATGGCCTTCCCCCCTCATCACCTACCGGTTCCGGCCGTGTCATACCAAAAAACCCAGGCTGGCGCCTATCCGGGCGGTCCCGCCGCGCCCCGGCGGGGACCGCCGTCGGCGAAGTCCCAGACCTCACCCTGCTCGAAGGCCCGCAGCACCCGGCGGCTGACCACCATGCGGTGGACCTCGTCGGGGCCGTCGTAGAGGCGGGCCGCCCGGGCGTCGGCGTACATCCGGGCCAGCGGGGTCTGGTCGGTCAGGCCGAGGGCCCCGTGGACCTGGACGGCCCGGTCGACGACGTCGTGGAGCACCCTGGCGGCATAGAACTTGACCGCCGAGATCTCTACCCTGGCCTCGTCGCCGTGGTCGATGCGGGCGGCCGCGTCCAGGGTGAGCAGCCGGCAGGCCTGGATCTCGGCCGCCGAGTCGGCGACCCAGTTCTGCACCGTCTGCTTGGCCGCCAGCGGCCCCCCGAACGCCTGGCGCTCCAGGGCGTAGCCGCACATCAGCTCGAAGGCCCGCTGCATCTGCCCGAGCCAGCGCATCACGTGGTGGATGCGGCCCGGGCCGAGCCGCTTCTGGGCGATCCGGAAGCCGTCGCCGGGCTCGCCGACGGTGTTGGCCACCGGGACCCGCACCCCGGTGTAGCGGACCTCGCAGTGGGTGCTCCAGCCGCGGCCCCGGTGACCCAGGACCGGGATGGCCCGGACGATCTCGACCCCCGGGGTGGCCGCCGGGACGATGATCTGGCTCGTGCGCCGGTGCGGCTCGGCGCCCGGGTCGGTCACGGCCATGACGATCCCGAAGGCCGCCCCCTCGGCCCCGGAGCTGAACCACTTGTGGCCGTCGATCACCCAGTCGTCGCCGTCGCGGACGGCGGTGGTGCGCAGGCCGGTCGGGTCCGAGCCCGACACCTCGGGCTCGGTCATGGAGAAGAACGAACGGACGTCCCCCGCGACCAGCGGCGCCAGCCAGCGCCGGCGCTGGTCGGAGGTGCCGAACAGGTGCAGGATCTCGGCGTTGCCGGCGTCGGGGGCCTGGCAGCCGAAGACCAGCGGCGCCCAGGCGCTGCGGCCGATGAGCTCGTTCAGGAAGGCGTAGGCGACGAACCCGCGGCCGCTGCCGCCGGCCTCGGGGCCGATGTGGGGCGCCCACAGCCCGGCCGCCCGGACCTGGGCCCGTAGGTCCTTGACGAGCGCCTCGGCCTCGTCGTCCTCGCGCTCCAGGCGGGCCTCGTTCGGGTACACCAGCCGGTCCATCAGGTCGCGGGCCCGGGACCGCAGCTCCCGGACCTCCGGGGTCATCGCCAGCACGGCCATCGGGCGCCTCCTTCGGAACCTCCGATCCCAGGGCTGCGACCCTACGGTAGGGTGACGCGCAGCCGGCGGCCAGCAGCGGGCCGCCCAGCCGGAAGGATGGTCGCCAATGGCCGACAGCGTCTACAGGGTCACCGAGCTGGTCGGGACCAGCGCCGAGTCCTGGGAGCAGGCGGCGGCGGCCGCGGTCGAGACCGCGTCCCAGACGCTCCGGGACCTGCGCATCGCCGAGGTCGTCAAGCTCGACCTGCAGATCGAGGACGGCCGGGTGCGGGCCTACCGGACGCGGATCCAGGTCTCGTTCAAGTACGAGCGCGGCGACGCCTGAGGCGCCGCGCGGCGGCCCTCCACCTCTTGACAACGCAAGCAACCGAAGTGCGTAATGACCCAACGGTGTTCGGCATGATCGAACACTAGTCTGGGTCAGGAGGTGGAGGGCCCGTGAGTGTGGGCCTGGTGGTGGTGTCCCACTCCGCCAAGGTCGCCGAGGGCGTGGTCGAGCTGGCCGCCCAGATGGCCGGCGGGGTGCGTATCCAGGCCGCGGGCGGCACCGACGACGGCGGCATCGGCACCGACGCCACCATGATCGCCGAGGCGATCACGGCCGCCGACGAGGGCGACGGGGTGCTGGTCCTGGTCGACCTGGGGTCGGCCGTGCTCTCCGCCCAGCTGGCCATCGACGAGCTCGTCGAGGAGGAGACCCGCGGCCGGGTCCGCATCGCCGAGGCCCCGGTGGTCGAGGGCGCGGTGGTCGCCGCCATCCAGGCCGGCACCGGCTCGTCGCTGGACGAGGTCGACCAGGCGGCCAGGGGGGCGGCCACCATGGTCAAGGTCAAGGACGGCTGAGGATGGCCGCCGCCGCAGTACCATGGGCGGGTTGGTTGCCCGGACCCCGACGGGAGGCGGCAGGGATCGTGGACGCGGCCTGCGTGCGCAGCTGGCTCGGGGTGGTGGCGACCCGCCTGGAGGCCGAGCGCGACTTCCTGACCCAGCTGGACGCGGCCATCGGCGACGCCGACCACGGGATCAACATGCACCGGGGCTTCACCGCCGTCATGGCTCGGGTCGGCGACATCGAGGAGGCCACCCCCGGCCAGCTGCTCAAGGCGGCCGGGCGGACCTTCGTCTCCACCGTCGGCGGGGCCGCCGGCCCGCTCTACGGGACCGCCTTCCTCCAGGCCGGCGAGGCCCTCGGCGACGCCGCCAGCTTCGGGCCGCGGCTGCTGCTGGACGCCCTGCGGGCCTCGCTGGAGGGGGTGCAGCGGATCGGCGCGGCCTCCCCTGGCGACAAGACCATGGTCGACGCCCTCAGCCCGGCCCTTGGCGCCTTCGAGCTGGAGCTGCGCATGGGTGGCTCGCTGGAGACGGCGACCAGCGGGGCCCGGGAGGCGGCGGCCGAGGGCATGCGGGCCACCATCCCGCTCCAGGCCCGCAAGGGGCGCGCCTCCTACCTGGGCCCGCGCAGCGTCGGGCACCAGGACCCGGGCGCGACCTCGACGGCGCTGATGTTCGCCGCCCTGGAGCAGGCCGTGCTCGCCGACCGCTCCCACCGGTTCGCCGCCGGGGCCCGGCGGCGGGGGAGCGGGGCGTGATCCAGTCGGTCGGGCGGGCGGCCCGGATCCTCAAGGCCCTGGGGTCGGAGTCGGCCCGGCTGGGGGTGACCGAGCTGGCCGAGCGCCTCGGCCTGGCCAAGGCGACCGTGTACGGGCTGCTTCGCACCCTGGAGGCCCACCAGCTGGTCGAGCAGGACCTCGAGACCGGCAAGTACCGCCTCGGGCCGGCGCTGCTCCAGCTCGGCAACTCCTTCCTCGACAACAACGAGCTGCGGGCCCGCTCCCTGCTGTGGGCCGAGACCCTGGCCGGCCGGGCCCGCGAGGCCGTCCACGTCGGGGTCCTCTACGGCCCCACCGTGCTGCTCGTCCACCACGTCTTCCGGCCCGACAACTCCCTCCAGATCCTCCAGGTCGGGGCGTCGATCCCCTGGCACGCCTGCGCCCTCGGCAAGGCGATGGTCGCCTACCTCGCCGCCGACGCCGGCGCCGAGCTGCTGGGCGGGCCCTTGCCCCGGCTGACCGGCCGGACCCAGACGAGCCGCGACGCCCTGGAGGCCGAGCTGGCGGCGGTGGTCGCCACCGGGGTGGCGGTCGAGGACCAGGAGGCGATCGTCGGCGAGGCCGGGATCGCCGCCGCCCTGTTCGACAACCGGGGGGCGGTGGTCGGGGCCATCGGGGTGGCCGGCCCGGTGGAGCGGCTGCTGCCCGGCGGGCCGGCGGCCGAGATCGTGGCCGCGGTCAAGGAGGCGGCCCGCGGGCTGTCGCGCGAGCTGGGCGCCGGCCGGCCCGCCCTGCCCCGCGCCGGCGCCTGAGTCGCGCGGCGGCACATCCGGCCCCTACGATGGGGTCATGACGTCAATGGAGGACCCCGGGCGCCCCGTGGCCCCGGGGTCCCGACCCGGTCCCCCGACGCGCCCCCGACCCGCCGGGCCGCCCTCCGGCACCCGCCAGGACCGGTCCCGGCGGCTGGTCAGCCGGGTCGTCCGCCTCCCCGACGGCCTCGACCCGCTGGTGCTCGCCGGCGACCACGGCTTCGTCTGGTGCGCCCCCACCGGCGCCCTGGTCGGCACCGGGCAGGCCGCCCGCATCCCGGTCGCCACCGGCCCTGGCCGCATCGAACGGGCCGCCGAGACGGTCGCCGGGCTGCTCGCGGCGGCCGAGGTCCAGGACCCCGAGGGCGCCGGCGTCGGCCCGGCCGCGGTCGGGGCGCTGCCGTTCCACCCCGGCACCCCTGGCCAGCTGGTGGTCCCGGAGGTGCTGGTCCGGATCGACGGCGGGGGTCGCGGCTGGGCCGTCCTCACCGGCCCGGCGGCGGCCGACCCGCCGCCGGCCGCCGACCTGGTCGCCCGGCTCCGGGCCGCGGCCGCCGCCGGCGAGCGGCCCTGGCCCCGCGCGCAGCGCCTCGACGGCCCCGACGGGCCCGGGCTGGAGGCGTGGCGGGCCGGGGTGCTCGCGGCCCTGGCGGCGATCGGGGAGGGGCGGCTGGACAAGGTGGTGCTGGCCCGGGAGGCGGCCGTGGAGGCGGCGGCGCCGTGGCCCCGGGCGGAGGTGCTGCGGCGGCTGTGGCGGCGGCCCGGCGGGGTGACCTACCTCTACGCCTGCGACCGGTTCGTCGGTGCCAGCCCGGAGCTGCTGGTCCGCCGGCGGGGCCGGGTGGCCGTCTCGCGGCCGATGGCCGGGACCGTGCCCCGGGGCGACAGCGAGGCCGCCGAGGCCGAGGGGCTGGCCCGCCTCACCGGCTCGCCCAAGGAGGCGGTCGAGCACCGGCTGGTCGTCGACGCCGTCGCCGACGGCCTGGCCAAGGTCGCCGACCGGGTCCAGGTCGGCCGGCCCGAGGTCGTCCGGCTGGCCACCGTCGCCCACCTGGCCACCGAGATCACCGCCGACCTCACCGGCCCGCTGCCGACCGCCCTGGAGCTGGCCGGCCTGCTCCACCCGACCCCGGCGGTCGGCGGCTCGCCCCGGGACGCCGCCCTGGCCGCGATCGCCGCCCTGGAGCCGTTCGACCGCGGCTGCTACGCCGGCCCCGTCGGCTGGGTCGACCGCGCCGGCGACGGCGAGTGGGCGGTCGCCCTGCGCTGCGCCACCCTCGACGGCCAGCGGGCCCACCTGCTCGCCGGGGCCGGGATCGTGCCCGGGTCCGACCCCGACGCCGAGTGGGCCGAGACCGGCTACAAGCTCAGGGCCGTGCTCGAGGTCCTGCTCAGCCGCTGAAGAACCCGGCCAGGGCGTCCAGGGTCGCCGCCGGCGCCTCCTCGGGCAGGAAGTGGCCGCCGGGCACCCCGTGGCCGCGCAGGTCGTCGCACCACGGCCGCCACCCGGCCAGCGGGTCCTCGGCCCGCCGGGCGATCCCGCCCTCGCCCCACAGGGCCAGCACCGGGCAGCCGATCCGGCGCCGCCCCAGGTCCTCGGCGTCGTGGCGGTCGTCCACGGTCGCCCCGGCCCGGTAGTCCTCGCAGGAGGCGTGGATGGCGGCCGGGTCGGCGAAGCAGCGCACGTACTCCGCCAGCGCCTCGGGCGCGAACACCGCCATGTCGCCGGCCCAGCGGCGCAGGCACTCCCGGACCCACCAGCCCGGGTCGGCGCCGATCAGGGTCTCGGGCAGCCCGGCCGGCTGGGCCAGGAACAGCCAGTGGTAGGTGCTCATGGCCAGCTGCCGGTCCATCCGCTGCCACATGACGTGGGTGGGGACGATGTCGAGCACGGCCAGCCGGGTCACGGTCGCCGGATGGTCGAGGGCCATGCGGTAGCCGACCCGGCCGCCGCGGTCGTGGCCGGCGACGGCGAACGCCGGGAAGCCGAGCCCGGCCATGACCCGGACCAGGTCGAGAGCCATGACCCGCTTGGAGTAGGCGAGGTGCTCGGGATCGGACGGCGGCTTGGCCGAGCGGCCGTAGCCGCGCAGGTCGGCCGCGACCACCGTGTGCCGCTCGGCCAGGGCGGGCGCGACCCGGTGCCACATGGCGGAGGTCTGCGGGTAGCCGTGGAGCAGGAGCAGGGGCGGCCCGTCGCCGCCGACCCGAAGGTGGATGTCGGCGCCCTCGCCCGGCAGCGTCCGGCTGTCGAACCCCTCGAACATCGCGCCCCCCAGCCTAGCCGCCGACCACGGCGGCCACGGCCTCGGTCACGGCCCGGTGGCGGGCCAGGTTGGCCGCCCGCTCGCCGCGCACCACCACCAGCCGGGTGCCGCCGGCGGCCAGGGCGGCGTCAAGGGCCGGGACCAGCCCGCCGGCCTTCTCGACGACCGTGGCCGGGACCCGGGCGGCCGCGGCCAGGGCGGTCAGGTCGAGCCCGTGGGGGGTGCCGAACAGTGGCTCGAACAGGTCGGCGGGCAGCCTGGCCTGGGGAAGGAAGCTGAAGATGCCGCCGCCGTCGTTGTCGCACACCACCAGGACCGCCCCCCGCGGGCGGCCGGCGGCGCCGAGCAGGCTGGAGGCGTCGTGGAGCAGGGTGAGGTCGCCGCAGAGCGCCGCCACCGGCTCGGTCCCGGCGGCGGCCACCCCGAGGGCGGTGGCCACGAACCCGTCGATGCCCGACAGGCCCCGGTTGGCCACGAACCGCAGCCCGTCGCGGGGGGCGGCGAAGGCGTCCACGTCCCGGACCGGCATGCTCGAGCCGACCACCAGCGTCCCCCCGTCCGGCATCCAGGCGACCAGGTCGCGGGCGACCCGGCCCTCGAACGGCTCGGCCCAGTCGTCCAGCAGGCCGTCGATCGCCTCCCGGGCGAGGCGGTCGGCGTCCAGCCACTCCCCGAGCCAGGGGCGCGGGGGGCCGGGCCGGGGGCCGCCGAGCTGGGCGGTGACGGCGGCGAGCAGGGCCGACGGGTCGGCGGTGAGGCGCACGCTGGCGGCCCGGCCGGGGTCGAGCCAGCCGCCCGCCGGGTCGACCAGGACCTGGGGGACCGACTCGTCCAGCCAGCCGGTCAGGGCCTTGCTGGTCGGGGCGGCCCCGGTCCGGACGACCAGCCCGGGCCGGTGGGCGGCGGCGAACCTCGGCGCCCGGACCAGGCCGTCGTACGCCGACACCGCCGCCGGCCCACGCCGCGCCCCCGACAGCGGGTCGGCCAGCACCGGCCACCCGCTCGCCGCCGCGAACCCGTCGGCGACCCCGGGGTCGAGGTCCACCCCCCACCCGGCGACCAGCAGGCCGTCGGGGTTCGCCCGCACCGCCTCAGCGAGGCCGGCCACGTCCCGGGGGTCGGCCGCCGTGCCGGCGGGGCGGGCCGCCGTCCACGGCGCACGGTCGGGCCGACCCGGCGCCGGCTCCCCGGCCAGCACCGGCGGGACCAGCGGCTCGGCGAAGGCCAGGTTGAGGTGGACCGGGCCCGCCGGGGCGCCGGTCGCCTCGGCCACGGCCCGGCTGGCCAGCGAGCGCCAGTAGCGGCCAGCGCCCGGGTCGTCGCCGGGCACGCCCACCTCGCAGAACCAGCGGACCGCCGGCCCGTACAGCTTGAGCTGGTCGGTCGCCTGGTTGGCCCCGGTCCCGCGCAGCTCGGGCGGCCGGTCCGCGGTCAGCACCAGCAGCGGCGTGCGGGCCTGGTCGGCCTCGAGCACCGCCGGGTGGAAGTTGGCCGCCGCCGTCCCCGAGGTGCACACCACCGCCACCGGCCGCCCCGACCGCTTGGCCGCCCCCAGGGCGAAGAACGCCGCCGACCGCTCGTCCAGGTGCACGTGCACGGTGATCCCCGGATGCTCGGCCAGGGCCAGCGCCAGCGGCGCCGACCTCGACCCGGGCGCCAGGCAGGCGTCGGTCAGCCCCGCCCTGGCCAGCTCGTCGACCAGGGTGAGGGCGAACCGCCGCCCCGCCCCGCTCACGCTAGGCTCCGGTCATGGCCGACCAGCTTCCAGCCCTGCACCGCGTCACCGGCGGTGGGTCGGGGGGACGGGTGGTGCTGGTGCACGGCTTCACCCAGACGCTGGCGGCCTGGGACCCGGTCGGGGAACGGCTGGGGCGCCGGCGGGAGGTGGTGCGGGTCGACCTGCCCGGGCACGGCGGCTCGGCTGGGGTCCGGGTGGGGTTCGGGGACGCCGCGCGGCTGGTGGGCGAGGCCGGGGGGATGGGGGCGTATGTGGGCTACTCGCTGGGGGGGCGGCTGTGCCTGCGGCTGGCGCTGACGCGGCCCGACCTGGTGCGGGCGCTGGTGCTGGTGGGGGCCTCGCCGGGGATCGCCGACCCGGGGGAGCGGGCGGCGCGGCGGGCCGCCGACGAGCGGCTGGCCGACGAGGTGGAGCGGGACGGGGTGGCGGCGTTCCTGGACCGGTGGCTGGCGGGGCCGCTGTTCGCGACCCTCCCGGCGGAGGCGGCCGGGCGGGAACAGCGGCTGGCCAACACCGCCGAGGGGCTGGCCGGCGCGCTGCGGCGGCTCGGCACCGGCGTCCAGGAGCCACTCTGGGACCGCCTGGCCGGGCTGCGGCCGCCGGCCCTGCTGGTCGCGGGGGAGCGGGACCCCAAGTTCACCGGCCTGGCCCGGCGGATGGCCGCCGCCATCGGCCCCTCCGCCCGGGTGGCGGTCGTCGGTGGGGCCGGCCACGCCGTCCACCTGGAACGACCGGCCGAGCTGGCCGCGCTCGTCGAGGAGTTCCTGGACGCCGCCGGTGCCCATGGCCCCGCCTGACCCGGCGGTCACGAGACCCACAGCCCGGCCGACAGGAGCAGGCTGACGGCCAGCTGCAGCCGGGCCGTCGCCCCCAGGGCGGCGATCAGGCCGGGGCCGTCCTCGCGGGTGCGGACCAGCCGGACCGGGACCACGGC
>DASZON010000135.1:0-7414 GCA_035550755.1 Actinomycetota bacterium
GACCTGTCCGAGGAGGAGGTCGTCCGCCTCCGGGACTGGATCGACTCCCACTACAAGGTCGAGGGCGACCTGCGCCGCGAGGTCCAGCAGGACATCAAGCGCAAGATCGAGATCGGCTGCTACCAGGGGATCCGGCACCGCCGGGGGCTGCCGGTGCGGGGCCAGCGCACCCACACCAACGCCCGCACCCGCAAGGGCCCCAAGAAGACCGTTGCCGGCAAGAAGAAGGCCACGAAGAAGTAAAAGGAGACGGGAGACTTGCCACCGAAGAAGACCGGAGCCAAGAAGCCCCGGCGTCGCGAGAAGAAGAACATCGCGCACGCCCATGCCCACATCAAGTCCAGCTTCAACAACACGATCGTGACCATCACCGACCCCCAGGGCAACACGATCGCGTGGGCGACGTCGGGCAACGTCGGGTTCAAGGGCTCGCGCAAGTCGACCCCGTTCGCGGCCCAGCTCGCGGCCGAGCAGGCCGCGCGCCGGGCCCAGGAGCATGGCGTCCGCAAGGTCGACGTGTTCGTCAAGGGCCCCGGCTCCGGCCGGGAGACGGCCATCCGGTCCCTGCAGGCCACCGGCCTGGAGATCCAGGGCATCCAGGACGTCACCCCCGTCCCCCACAACGGCTGCCGCCCGCCCAAGCGGCGCCGCGTCTGAGAGAGCGAGAGCAGGTACATGGCGAGATATACCGGCCCTGACTGCAGGCTCTGCCGGCGCGAGAAGACCAAGCTCTTCCTGAAGGGCTCCAAGTGCGAGAGCCCCAAGTGCCCGGTGGAGAAGCGGCCCTACCCGCCCGGTGAGCACGGCCGCGGCCGGCTCAAGGAGAGCGAGTACAACCTGCAGCTCCGGGAGAAGCAGAAGGCCCGCCGGATCTACGGCGTGCTCGAGAAGCAGTTCCACAACTACTACGTCGAGGCGGCCCGCCGGAAGGGCATCACCGGCGAGACCCTGCTCCAGCTGCTGGAGACCCGCCTCGACAACGTGGTCTACCGGGGCGGGCTGGCCCGCAGTCGCGACCAGGCGCGCCAGCTGGTCCGGCACTCCCACGTGACCGTCAACGGCAAGAAGGTCAACATCCCCTCCTACCAGGTCAAGCCGGGCGACGTCGTCCAGGTCAAGGAGCGCATGCGCCAGAACCTGAACGTGCACGAGTCGATCCAGCTCCAGACCGGCCGGCCCCAGCCGGGCTGGCTCGAGCTGAACGCCGGCGAGGCCAAGCTGACCGTCACCAGCATCCCGACCAGGGAGCAGGTCGAGGTGCCCATCCAGGAGCAGCTCATCGTCGAGCTCTACTCCAAGTAACAGCCACGAGGGCTTCCCCGAGTCATATGGCGGGCCGGGGAGCCGGAGGTGAACACCGTACCCATGGAGATCTCGCGTCCACGCATCGAGTCCAACCCGCTGTCCGACACCCGCTCGCGCTTCATCATCGAGCCGCTGGAGCCCGGGTTCGGCTACACCCTCGGGAACTCGCTGCGCCGCACCCTGCTGTCGTCCATCCCGGGCGCCGCGGTCACGTCGATCAAGATCGACGGCGTCCTGCACGAGTTCTCGTCCATCCAGGGCGTGAAGGAGGACGTCACCGACGTCATCCTCAACGTCAAGGAGCTGCGCCTGCGCTCGGAGACCAACGAGCCGGCGACCATGTTCCTGCGCTCCACCGGCCCCGGTGACGTGACCGCGGCCGACATCGTGCCCCCGGCCGACATCGACGTCATCAACCCCGAGCTGCACCTGGCCACCCTGAACACCAAGGCCAAGCTGGAGATGGAGCTGCGGGTCGAGAAGGGCCGCGGCTACCGGCCGGCCGAGCGCAACAAGTCGGCCTCCGACGAGATCGGCCGCATCCCGGTGGACTCGATCTTCTCGCCGGTGCGCCGGGTCAGCTACACCGTCGAGGCCACCCGCTCGGGCGAGATGACCAACTACGACCGGCTGATCCTGGATGTCGAGACCGACGGCTCGCTGTCCCCCGAGGACGCGCTGGCCTCGGCCGGCGGCACCCTGCGCGAGCTGGTCAGCCTGTTCGCCGACCTGACCGGCGGCGGCGAGGGCCTGTCCCTCGGCCCGGCCGAGCAGACCGGCCCGCTCGGGGCCAACCTGGACACCCCGATCGAGGAGCTCGACCTGTCGGTCCGCTCCTACAACTGCCTGAAGCGCGAGGGCATCACCACCGTCGGCGAGCTGGTCACCAAGTCCGAGGCCGACCTGCTCGACATCCGCAACTTCGGCGCCAAGTCGATCGACGAGGTCCGCGAGAAGCTCCAGGAGCTCGGCCTTTCGCTGAGGGAGGAATAATCCGATGCCGACCCCGACCAAGGGGCCTCGCCTGGGCGGGGGACCGGCCCACGAGAAGCTGCTGATCGCCAACCTGGCCCGGGCCCTGTTCTCCGAGGGCCGGATCCGCACCACCGAGGCCAAGGCCAAGCGTCTGCGGCCCCAGGCCGAGCGGCTGATCACCTTCGCCAAGCGCGGCGACGTGGCCGCCCGCCGCCAGGTCCTCACCGTGGTCCGCGACAAGGCGGTCGTGCACACGCTGTTCGCCGAGATCGCCCCGCGGTTCGCCGACCGCCAGGGCGGCTACACCCGCATCCTCAAGCTCGGCCCCCGGCCGGGCGACGGCGCTCCCATGGTCATCATCGAGCTGGTCGAGCAGGGCGACGGCGAGCGGGGCGCGGTCGAGGGCGAGGACGGCGGCCGTCGTCGCCGCCGCTTCGGCCGCGGCCGCTCCCGCGCCGAGGCCGCCCCCGAGGGCGCCAACCGCGCAGAGCGCCGCGCCGCCCTCCGCCGCCGCGGCCCGGCCCCGGTCGAGCCCGAGGCCGCCCTGGCCGGCGAGGACCTCGACGAGGACGTCGAGGTCGACGAGCTGGACGAGGAGCGCCCGGCCGTCCCCACCGACGCCGAGATCGAAGCCGGCGCCACCGCCGCCGGCGACGAGGACGCCGACGAGGACGAGGTCTCGGATGAGGCCGAGGCTCCGGCCGGCGACGCCGACACCGACGTCGAGCCCGGCGTCACCGAATCCGGCGTCGACGAGGACGAGCCCGCCGCCGCCCAGGCCGACGACGAGGTCGCCGAGACCGCCGAGGACGAGGGTCGCGCCGCCGAAGCCGAGTCCGACGCCGACGACGAGGACCCCGACCGCAAGTAGCCCAATGGGCGCCGCCCCAGGACCCCCCGGGCGCGGCGGGCCCCGGCCCACCCGTTCCGGGCCCGGCGGGCCCCGGCCCGCCGGTGCCGGGCGCGTAGGTCCCCGACCCGCCCGCTCCGGGCGCGCGGGGCCCCCACCCGCCGATACCGGGGGCCCCAACCGGGAGGGTAGCCCAACACCCGGATCAGCGGAGCCGGCTGTCCACACCCCCCTGCGGCGACTGCGGGTGGTGGTGGCCTACGACGGGGGGTCGTTCGCCGGGTTCGCCCGCCAGCGGGAGCGACGGACCGTCCAGGGCGAGCTCGAGGCGGCGCTGTCGCGGCTGGCCAAGCGGCCCGTGACGACCGTGGGGGCGGGGCGGACCGACGCCGGGGTGCATGCCCGGGGGCAGGTGGTGCACGCCGACGTGCCGGCGCGGCTGGAGCCCGAGCGGGTGCGGCGGGCGCTCAACGGCGGGTTGGGGCCGGCGATCACCGTGCGCGAGGCCGCCTGGGCGCCGGCCGGGTTCGACGCCCGCCATTCGGCCCGGCGGCGGGCCTATGTCTACCGGGTTGACGACTCCGGCGACCCCGACCCGCTGCTGCGCGGCTTTGTGCTCGCCTGGGCCCGGCCGCTCGACCTCCCCCGCATGCGGGAGGCCGCCCGGCCCCTGCTCGGGGAGCACGACTTCGCCGCCTTCTGCCGCAGCCGCTCCGGGGCCACCACCACGCGGCGGCTGCGCTCGCTCGGCATCCGGCGGGTCCGGGGGCTGGTCGAGATCCGGCTGGTCGCCGACGCCTTCTGCTGGCAGATGGTCCGCGGCATCGTCGGGCATCTGCTGCTGGTCGGCGACGGCCGCCGGGAGGCGGCCGGCACCGCCGCTATCCTGGCCGGGGGCGACCGCTCCCGGGCCGGCAACGTCGCTCCCGCCCACGGGCTGGTGCTGGAGTCGGTGACCTACCCCCGAGCCCGACCACCCGCGCGAGGTTGACATGGCCGAGTGGATCTACTTCCTGCACCCGCCGCGGGAGAACTTCGCGGCCGCCATGACCGACGAGGAGCAGGCGGCCTTCGCCGCCCACGCGCGGTGGCTGGGGCGCCTGCTCGACGACGGGGTGCTGATCCTGGCCGGCCCCACCCTCGGCCCGGTCAACACCGGCATCGGCGTCTTCGAGGCGCCCGACGAGGACACCGCCCGGGCCATCATCGCTGAGGACCCGGTGGCCCGCGGCGGCTTCGCCCGGGCCGAGCTGCGGCCCTACCAGCTGGGGTTCCTCCGCGGCCGGGATCAGGTCCGCAGGTAGGACGCGCCGTTGACGTCGACCACGGCGCCGGTGGTGGACTCGGCGCCGGGGGTGGCCAGGAACACGACCACCTTGGCGACCTCCTGGGGGGTGGCGGCCCGGTCGAGGGGGCTCTGGGCGCGGATGGCGTCGCCGCCGGGGCCGCGCAGGAGCGGGGCGGCCATGTCGGTGTCCACGAACCCCGGGGCGACCGTGGTCACGTAGATGCCGTGGGGGCCGAGGGCCTTGGCCATCGACTGGCCGAGGCTGTTCAGGCCGGCCTTGGAGGCGCCGTAGGCCGGGTGGTCGGGCTCGCCCCGGAACGCGCCCCGGGAGGAGACGTTGACGATCCGGCCCCCGCCGGCGGCGACCATGTGCGGGGCCACGGCGTGGATGAGGTTGGCCGGGCCGAGCAGGTTGGTCGCCAGCGTCCGCCGCCAGATCCGCTGCCAGTCCTCGTACCCGGTCGACAGGACCGGGTGCTCCTCGTAGATGCCGGCGTTGTTGACCAGCACGTCGACCCGGCCCAGCTCGGCCACGACCCGCTCGACCAGGGAGCGCGCCTGGGTGGGGTCGGCCAGGTCGGCCTGGGCCGCCCGGTGCCGGCCGGGACCGAGGGCGGCCAGGGTGGCCTCGGCGGCCCGCCGGTCGCCGCGGAACTGGACCACCACCGTGGCCCCGCGGGCCGCGAGCTCCTCGGCCACGGCGCGGCCGATCCCGCGCGAGCCGCCCGTGACCAGCGCCACCTTGCCCTGGAAGTCCGCGCTCATGGCAGCGCCTTCCGGCAGTAGCAGCGGAGGTTGCGGACGTCGTAGCAGGAGATGTCGATGTCGGTGAACCCGTTGGCGGCCAGCAGCTCGGCCAGCCAGGCGTCGTCGAACATGGCGTGGTGGGCGTTCCAGATCCAGCGGGGCACCCCGCGCTCGTCGGCGCCCTGGTGGGCGTCGCGGTCCATGTGCCCGCCCAGCAGCCAGTAGTTCGCCTCCAGGGTCGAGCAGGCGCCGGAGACCCACTGGGTGACGATGTAGCGGGCGTCCGGCACCCCGATGTCGACCCGGGCCCCCGGGACCAGCACCCTGGCCCACTCCCGCAGGGTCTCGGAGACCAGCTGGAAGCTCTGGTGCTCGAGCACGTGGTTGGCGCGCAGGGCGGTCACGCTGGCGTCGGCGAACGGCAGCCGGTCCAGCCGGCACAGCACCTCGATCCCGGGCAGGGGCAGGACGTCGGTGTGCACCTCGAACTCCGGGCTCGGCCGCTCCCCGGCGCCGATCTCGACCCGCACCCCGCCTCCTCTCGCTCGCCTCACCTCGGTGTTAGGGTGCCGGAGATGTCCGCCGCGTGTGTCGCCCACGTCGGGTCGGCCGCCTGGGAGCGGCTGCCCGAGGCCCTGCGGCGGCTGCGGGGGCGGTTCGGGCGGGTGCCGGTGTACCCGGCCGGGGACCCGGGGGACGCCGAGACCCTGGCCGCCGAGCTGGCCGGCGAGGTCGACGTGCTGGTGGTGTTCGGCGGCGACGGCACCGTCCACGAGGTCGCCAACGGCCTGCCCCTGACGGGCGGGGACGGCCCCCTGGTCGCCCTGCTGCCCGCCGGCACCGGCAACGACCTGGCCCGGGCGCTCGGGCTGCCGCCCGACCCGGTGGCCGCGGCCGCCGAGCTCGACGGGGCCCGCCCTCGCGCCCTCGACCTGCTCGACTGCGGGCCCCGGCGGGCCGCCAACGGCATCAACGCCGGCTTCGCGGCCGCCGCCACCGACGCCCTGTCGCGGCCGCTCAAGAAGGCCCTGGGCCCGGCCGCGTACCTGGTCGGCGGGGTCCGCGCCGGCATCAACCCGCCCACCTGGCCGGTCCGGGCCGAGGTCGACGGCCAGGCCGTCGAGGGCGAGGCCCTGGCCGTGGTCGTGGGCAACGGCGGCTCGTTCGGGGGCGGCCGCTGGCTGATCCCGGACGCCGACGTCGGCGACGGCCTGCTCGACGTGCTGGTGGTGCCGGCGGCCGCCTCCAAGGCCAAGCTGGCCCGGCACCTGGCCATGGACAACCGCCTCCCCGGCGACCTGCCCCGCCTCCGCGGCCGCTGCGTCACCCTGGTCACCGACATGCCGTGCCGCCTCGACGGCGAGCCCGCCCCCACCCCCGGATCGGTGACCGTCCTCCCCGCCGCCTGGCGGCTCCTGGCGCCCGCCTGAAGTTGACCAAACCGCCTGGTCACCGCTAGCCTTGGCGGTCGGTTCACTCGACGCTGCGGCAGGATCTGATTGCCCGGCGCCACATTTCCCGAATCGTAACGGAGTTGCCCGCATGCCTTCGCCAGCAAGCCGAACGTTCTCGCCGCGCGCGCGGGACCTGACCCGCGACTGGTATGTCGTCGACGCCGACGGCCAGGTCCTGGGCCGGCTGGCCGCCCAGGTCGCCCGCATCCTGCGCGGCAAGCACAAGCCGATCTACGCGCCCCACGTCGACACCGGCGACCACGTGATCATCATCAACGCGGCCAAGGTGCGGCTCACCGGGCGCAAGCTCGAGCAGAAGGTCGCCTACCGCCACTCCGGCTACCCGGGCGGTCTCAAGTCCACCCCGTACACGGTCCTGCTGGCCGAGCGGCCCTCCCGCGCGGTCGAGAAGGCCGTCCGCGGGATGCTGCCCCGCAACCGGCTCGGGCGGCAGATGCTCTCCAAGCTCAAGGTCTATGACGGCCCCACCCACCCGCACGCCGCGCAGCTGCCGCGGCCGCTGGACATCGGGGCGACCGTCAAGCAGGAAGGATAGGAGGACACCTCAGTTGGCTGCTCCAGCACAGCTCGCCCGGGGCACCGGCCGGCGCAAGGAGGCCGTGGTCCGGGTGCGGCTGATCGAGGGGACGGGCGCGTTCAAGCTCAACGGCCGCCCCCTCGAGGACTACTTCCCCAACCCGGCCCACCGCCGGCTCGTCACCGAGCCGCTGCGGGTCACCAACACCCTCGAGCGCTACGACGTGCTCGCCAACCTCGACGGCGGCGGGGTCTCCG
>DASZON010000136.1:0-7518 GCA_035550755.1 Actinomycetota bacterium
GGGACGGTTGCGGGCCGCGCCGACCAGGGCCTTCTGGGCGGCGGCGGCGGACAGGAACGCCGGGTTGGCCGACTTCACCGTGGCCACCCCGACCCGGGTGTTCTCCTTCAGGATGGTGCCGCCGGCGGCCTTGACGGCGGCCCGGCCGGCCGCGGCCGACACGCCGTCGGCGTAGGCGATCACGTACTCGCCGTTGGCGCTCTGGAGCGCGCCTGACGGCTGCGTCTGGGCGGTTGACCCCGCCTGACCGGATGTGCCCGCGCTTGCGGGCAGGGCGAGCGCGGCCGCCACCAGCACGGCCAGCGCGACGAGCAGGAACTTGCGCACGGCAGACCTCCCCGTGGGTCGCGCCGGGCCCCCCGCTGCGCCCGGCGGCATGCGCGGGAGCATAGGCCTCGATAGGCCAAACCGTCTAGTCAAACATGACTAGCTCGCGGGGAGCTTGGTGATCGCGTCGGTGAAGACGCGCAGGATGTCCTTCGGGTCCCTCGAGACATAGGCCAGGCCGCCGGTGGCCTGGGAGATCAGCTTGAGGGAGGCGGCGTCGGCGTTGGCCCCGTAGGCGATGGTGATGATCCGCACCGGCCGGTCCTTGTCCTGCTCGCTCTTGAGCCGGCTCAGCAGCTCGGCCCGGCTGATCCCGCCGCCCGGGTCGTCGTTGATCCCGTCGGTGAGCAGGACCACGATGTTGATCCGCTCGGGGGCGTACGAGCGCTGCAGGGCCCGGAACGCGGCCAGGGTGGTGTCGTACAGGCCGGTGTCGCCGTCGGTGGCCTGCAGCCTGGTCAGCGCCTCGGCCAGGACCTCGCGTCGGCTCTTGCCGTTGGGCAGCTTGGCGTTGGTCGGGCCGATGGGGACGCTCTCGACCCAGTCCTTGTTGCCGGCCAGGTTGGTCGAGAACAGCCAGGTGCCCAGGTTGGTCTCGGGGGCGAACAGGGCAAGGGCCTGGCCGGCGGCCTGCTTGACGATGTCGATCTTGGTCCGGCCGCCGGTCCCCGGGACCTCCTCCTTCATCGACCCCGAGACGTCGTACACGGCCAGGACGTTGCTGCGCTTGCGGGCGGCGTTCCAGCTCTGCAGGGTCGCCGCCACCACCTTGGGGGCCGGTGGGGCCAGGACCCGGGACGGCTGGTCGGGGAGCAGCCCGTTGGCCTCGCTGAGCTGCGGCCCGGGCCGCCCGTCGGAGGTCCGGAACCCGGCCGCCTGGAAGCGGTTCTGGATGGGCTCGCTGCGCAGGTAGTCGAGGAACCCGGCGGCGGCGTCGCGCTTGGCCTGGTCGACCCAGGGGGCGCGCAGGACCAGCCAGGGGTGGTCGGCCTCGAGGGTCCCCTCCTCGGGGTACACCGCCACCAGGGGGACGTCGGGCTTGTCGCGCTCGCCGGTGTCCTCGAGGCCGGTGGCGTTGCCGCGGTTGTAGTCCCAGACCGACTTCTCGTCCAGGGGCACGGCCGAGAAGAACTTGAGGGCCTCGCCGGCCCGGTCGGCCTGCTGGAGGTTGGCCAGGAAGGTCGCGGGCGTGTCGGCGTCCTGCCCGGGGGCCCGCTCCAGCCCCAGGATCAGCCGCCGCACGGTGTCCTCCTGCTTGACCAGGGTCTCGACCGAGAGCTCGCTGGTCTGCCCAGTGGCCGCGAACACGGCCCCGATCAGCGCCTCCAGCCCCGGGGTGGAGAGGTTGGGGTCGGTCTTGCCGAGCCTGAACGGGCCCCACTCGGGGTGGCCGAGCGCCTTCCAGCCCTCCGGGTTGGTCACCGCCCCGAGCAGCTTCTGGAAGCTGAGGGTGGCGCGCGGCCAGCCGAGGGCCTCGGCCATCGGCTTGGGCATGGCCATCACCATCGGCGTGGTGGCCACCTTCGGGTAGTCGAAGGGGATCAGCACGTCCTGCCGGGTGGCCTGCTGCCTGAGGGCGACCTGGAGGGCCCAGGTCGAGGAGGCCGGCACCCAAACGTCGGGCCGCGGGCCCTGGGTGGACTCGTTCCAGCCGGTCGAGAGAGCGGCCGCCGCCTCCACCGAGTCGGTGCCGCGGACCTGGACGTCGACGCAACGGTCGCCGACCGCCGGCCGGCGCCGCTCGTACTCGGCCGCGGCCTGGCTCACCACCCCCGCCTGGTCGGGCGAGACGACCACCTGCAGCGGCAGGTTGCCCTCGCGGCAGGCCAGGCTCTGGGCCGGCTGGTTGAAGAACACGAACCCGCCGATCCCGAGGGCCAGGACCAGCAGGATGCAGGCGGCCGCCAGCAGCGCGGTCGGACGCCGCCGGCGCCGTTGGGCGAGATGCCTGCCGCCACCCTCAGCTTGCTCGTTGTCCATATGAGTTTCCGGCCACCTGCGGCCGGTCGGCGCGACCGGGGGTCGTCCGCGCCTCGGGGAGCCGGACCGACCTGGCTCCACCGTGTAGGCAGCAGATTGCCTCGTTCTCTGCGAGTGTGCAAAATCCAGCCGGGATCGGACGGATTCGTCGGATTTCTCCGGACGAGGCTCGAGCGGAACGCGCCCCTCGCCCGGAGTGACTGGTCAGGGCCCTCGTGGTGGTCCGGGAAGCTCCGTGGGCGGGTCCCAGAACCCGGTCACCCACCGGAAGCGCCCGTCCAGGTCGGTCCTGGCCACGTTCGTCCCGGTGGCCAGCACGACCTCGCCCGGCCCGACGGCCGCCCAGCCGAAGCGGACCACGCCGTGGCACGGCTCCGGGTCGCCCCGGCCGACCAGCCGCGCCCCGCCGCCCATCCGCTGGGCCGTGCCGATGTGGTCGGCCAGCGCGCCGGCGCCGTCGACCGCCGCCGTGGGGTCGCGGAAGCGGCCGCCGTCGGCCAGGCAGCGCCCCAGCAGGGCGGCCCGGCGCGCCGGGTCGGCCTCGTTCCAGGCGGCCAGCCAGTCGGCGACCCGCTCGCCGAGCACGGGGGCCAGCTGCTCGGCCGAGCCCGCGTAGGCCAGGGTGGCCAGGGCGTGCCGCCACCCGGCCAGGTGGGCCTGCGGTGGCTCCCCGGCGGGCAGCCCGCTGTGGCGCAGCCGCACCCGGGTCCCATCGGGGTCCGGCTCCAGGGTGATCTCCACGGTCGACGAGCCGGCCGGGACGGCCTGGCCGTCGCCCTCATAGCCCCAGGTGAAGACGATCCGCCGGTCCGGCTCGACGGCCACCACCTGGCCGGCGGCGACCTGGCCGGTGGGGTAGCCGACCCGCAGGCGGCCGCCGGGCTCGGCCTCGAGCACCGAGCCGACGCCCATCCAGCGGGCGAAGCGGGCCGGGTCGGTGAACCAGCGGAAGACCGTGCTGGGGCGGGCGGCGATGGTCAGCGACACCTCGACCGGGGCGACTGGGGGATCCGGGGGACCGCGGTCAGCCATGGGCCCGCCGTTCCTCCGCCTCGGCCAGGGTCTTCAGCTCTTGCAACCCGGACCGCCAGAGATCCTCGAGCACGGCCCGCAGGGGGCCCAGCGCCTCGGGCCGGGCCCGGTACAGGCGCCGGCGGCCGTCCCGGCGGACCGACACCAGGCCGGCGTCGTGCAGCACCCGCAGGTGCTGGGAGACGGCCCCGAAGGTGACGTCGAAGCTGGCCGCGATGTCGCCGGCGGCGCGCTCCTGGTCCCAGACCAGCCGCAGGATCGTCTGGCGGCGGGGTTCGGAGACGGCCCGGAGGGCGGAGGCGTGCATGGCAGAATAGTATAGTGCTCACTAAAATATTGTCCAGGAGACGGTGCCTGGGCGCCGCAGCGCCCCTTGTCCTGGGGCCGTTGGAGGGTGCGCGTCGACCTGGGTCAGGGCCCGGCGGCCGCCCTGTCGAGGAGCTTGGCGATCTCCCCCTCGTCGACCTCGGAGGGCACCGGGATGCCACGGACCCAGTCGATCTTGCCGATGCCGGGGTTGAAGGCGGCCGTGCCGTCGGGCAGGAAGACGTGGGGGGAGCCCTGCACGCCTCGACGGCGCCCCTCCTCCCAGTCGGCGACCACGGCGCGACGGTGGCCGCCACCGTCGAAGGCGTCCAGGAACCGCGGCTGCTCCAAGCCGGCCTCGGTGGCGATCTCGGCCAGGGTGGAGCGCAGCGACAGGTCGCGCTGGTCGAGGAAGAACGCCCGGCGGGCCGCCTCGTCGAAGCGGTCGGCCGCCGCCGGCCCGCCCAGCTCGCCGGCCACCTTCAGGGCCTCCATGGCCGGCAGCAGGGTCGATGGCCAGGTCTCGCGGCGCGGCGGGGAGAAGTGCTCCGGCTCCAGCTGGGTCAGCACCGGGATCTCCTGGCTGAGGGTGTTCCAGGGCGTGCCCCGCTGGTTGACCAGCTCCAGCGGCCACGACCGCCAGGCCACCGGCGGCTGGCCAACCGCGGTCCTGGCACGGCGCAGCCGGATCGAGAACACGTATGCCCAGGGGCAGTGCAGGTCGGAGAAGACGGTCAGCACGTGCGGCTCCTAACACTCCTAGCAAGGGGGACCTAGACAATCCAGCGCATGGGCGAACTGGAGGGTGATGTGCCACTCTTGAAGATATCGCCGCGGGGTCCCGCGGGCACCGGTCGAAGGGCCGGCCACCCGGGTCCCCCGCAACCGGAGTCTCGCACCGGTCGAAGGGCCGGCGGCGAGCTCCCGGCGATCACCCGGCGGCGGCGCCCGTCGCTGCCCGCCGCCGTCCGGGGTCCCGCCTCCTCAGCGCCTCCCTCGCGGCTCCCGTCCGGGTCGAGGGTGTTGCACTTCTTCCACGGGTTCGTGCAGCCTACCGGCGTGCGCTCCCGCCAACGGTGGTTGCCGTCCGTGGTCCTGGCCCTGTGCCTGCTCACGGTATGGATGGCGATCCCCGCCGCCGCTGCCGCCCCGACCGGGACCGGTCCGGTCGAGGTCGAGGCCGTGCTGCGTCCAGTGGCGGGATCCGGGTTGGCGTCGGCCCCGACCGCGCCGCGGGTCGAAGCGCGGACCGCCGTGGTCATGGACGCGGCCACCGGCGCCGTGCTGTGGCAGCGCCAGGCCCACAAGCCGGTCCTGGTCGCCTCCACCACCAAGATCCTCACCGCCATCGTGGCCAACGACGCCTACGCGTCCCGCAAGGTGCTGCGGGTCCCCGAGGCCGCCGAGCGGGTGGACGGCACCCGCTTCGGCTACCGCACCGGCTGGCTGATCCGCCGCGACCAGCTCCTCACCACCCTGCTGCTGGTCTCGGCCAACGACGCCGCCGAGACCCTGGCCGCGGCCTGGCCGGACGGCGGCCGGGCCGGGTTCCTCCAGGCTATGACGGCCAAGTGCGCCGAGCTGGGCTGCACCGACTCCACCTGGCGCGACCCCTCGGGCCTGGACGCCCCCGGCCACCGGGCCAGCGCGGCCGACCTGGCCGTCCTCGGCCGCGCCCTCCTGGAACGCCCGACCCTGGCCAAGCTGGTCGGCTCCCGGGCGATCGCCTACAAATGGCCGAGCGGCCGCAAGATCATGCTCGGCAACCACAACCACTTCGTCGGCCTGGGCCGCGACCCCGGCGCCCTCGGGGTCAAGACCGGCTACACCACCAAGGCCGGCTCCACCATCGTCGCCGCCCAGCGCCGCGGCGGCCGCACCCTGGTGGCGGTGGTCCTCGGCTCCGACCGCATGTACGACGACGTCCGCGACCTGCTGGGCTACGGGTTCAAGGTCAAGCCCGCGGTCGGCGCCGAGATCCTCGGCGTCCGCGCCGAGCCGTCCGGGCCCGTCCAGGCCCCCGACGACACCCTCCCCCCGGCCCCCGACCGCATCACCGACCGGGTCGCCACCCCCTCGCCGCTGGTCGAACGCCTCAGCGTCCGCATCCTGGCCGCCCCGGTCCCCCTCGCCGCCAGCGCGGGGATCGCCTGCCTGCTCCTCGGCGCCCTGGCCCTGGCCTTGCGCCGGAGGTAGGAGGCCCGGGGTCGGGGTTCGAGAGGCGAGGTCGGGGTCGAGGGGCGAGGTCGAGGAGCGAGGTCGGGGCCCGTGGGCCAGGGTCGGGGCCGTGGGTCGGGGCCAGGGGCGAGAGGCGAGGTGGGGGGCTGTGGACAACCCCGAGCACCTCGTCCGGCTGCGGGCTACCCTCCCGTCCGGGGCCCGCCCAGCGGCGGGTGAGGCTCCCCGCTGTCCGGGGCCCGCCCAGCGGCGGATGAGGTTCCCCGCTGTCCGGGGCCCGCCCAGCGGCGGATGAGGCTCCCGGCTGTCCGGATCCGCCTTCGGGCTTCCCGCCTTCAGCCTTCCCGCCTTCAGGCTTCCCGTCCTCAGGCTTCCCGGTTCGCCACGCCCGCGCCCCTGCCTCCAGCGCTCCCGACCCGGAGCCCAAGGGTGCGAAGCTCCAGGTCGGCCAGGGCCTCGAACTCGCCGGCGCGCAGGGCGCCGGCCGGGTCGGGGGTGACCCGGTGGAGCTGGCGGAGGGGCCGGTTGGCCACCGCGCGGAGGGCGAACAGCTCCAGGTCCTCCCCGGCCAGGCGCAGGCGGCTGGCCGCGCCGGCCTCCCGCGCCCAGGCGACCCGGCGGGGGAGCCAGACCAGCAGCAGGGTGACGATCGGGACCGCCGCCACGAGCACGCCCAGCCAGAGCGCGAGCTGGTGGACGACCTGCTGCTGGGTCGCGCCGGCGTCGGCAAGGGTCTGGCCGACCCCGGCAAGGCGACCGAACGGGTCCTGGAGCTCGCCGCCGACCACCGGCAGCCGGCCGACCTTCTGCTGGATCTCGGCCACGTCGCCGGCGAACCCGCCACCGGCCTGCTCGAGCCGGGCCCCTGGCCCGGCCAGCTTCTCCACCAGCCGGTACAGGGTCACGCCGGCCCATACCCAGGCGGCCGTCCAGGCGACCACCACCAGGTCGGCGAGCAGCTGGCGGGCCCGCAGCCCCGACGTCTCCGCGTAGAGCTTCACGGCGGCCGCCAGGCCTGCTAGGCCTGGTGGCGGCGGAAGACCAGGACCGCGTTGTGGCCGCCGAAGCCGAAGCCGTTGGACATGGCCACGTCGACGTCGGCCTTGCGGGCCTGGTTGGGGATGTAGTCGAGGTCGCAGGCCGGATCGGGATCGGTCTGGTTGATGGTCGGGGGCAGGATCCCGTCCCGCACCGCCAGCACGGTGGCGATGCCCTCGACCGCCCCGGCCGCCCCGAACAGGTGGCCGATCATCGACTTGGTCGAGGAGACGGCCAGCCGGTCGGCGTGCTCGCCGAAGGCGAGGCGGATGGCCCTGGTCTCCGAGACGTCCCCGGTCGGGGTCGAGGTCCCGTGGGCGTTGACGTAGCCGACCGCCTCCGGGGGGAGGTCGGCCGAGCGCAGCGCCCGCCGCATGGCCAGGGCGGCCCCGCTGCCGTCCTCGGACGGGGCGGTGATGTGGAAGGCGTCGGCCGACTGGCCGAACCCGACCACCTCGCCGTGGATGGTCGCGCCCCGGGCCAGGGCGTGCTCGCGCTCCTCCAGGATCAGTGCCCCGGACCCCTCGCCCATCACGAAGCCGTTGCGCAGGGCGTCGAACGGCCGCGAGGCCTCGGTGGGGCGGTCGTTGAACTTGGTCGCGAGGGCGGTCATCTGGGCGAAGGCGATCAGGGCGACCTGGACGAAGGCCGACTCCG
>DASZON010000137.1:0-3127 GCA_035550755.1 Actinomycetota bacterium
CGCGAGTGCCGGCTGGCCGTGGAACGGGCCGAGCAGCGGGTCCGGGCCCTGGAGGCTGCCGTCTCCGAGGCCGGCCGGCCCGACCCCGACGAGCCCGTCCACCGCGCCTTCGCCAAGCGCACCACCGAGGCCCGCGGCGCCATCGAGCAGGCCCGCACCGCCCACAGCCAGGCCGACCTCGACCTCATCCACGCCACCGAGCTGGCCAAGGTCGCCCTGGACGGCCTCCTCGCCGCCCGTACCGGGGCCGACTGGCGGGCCCTCGAGCACGCCCGCCAGGCCCGCGCCGACGCCGCCGCCACCGTCGGCCCCGCCTGGGAGGCCCTCCGCTGCGCCGGCCTGCGTATCGCCCGGGCCGAGTACGAGCTCGACCGCCTGGTCGACGAGTGGGTGGCCGCGCGGTCCTAGCCTGCGGGGCCTGACCCCGGATCCGGGCCGAACCCCTCGATCCGCGGGTTGCCGAACACGCCCTCGACCTGGGGGGCGTCGGCGATGCGGGTGGCGGCGGCCTCGTCGACGAGGATGGTGTAGCGGTGCTCGGCCGGGCTGATGGGGACGACCCCGAACCCCGGGTCGACCTCATCCGGCTCGAGCCCCAGGAGCCCCACCACCTCCGGCAGGGTCGCCTGGGACGGGTCGAGGCGCAGGGTCACCATCACCCTGGGCATGTCACCGCGGGGCCCGGCGGCGGGAACGCTTGACCCCCGCCAGGGCGGCCACCAGGGTCGTTCCGTCGAGGACGCCCCAGCCGAAGTCGTGGTCGAAGCCGGTGCCGCCGAGGTCCTCGGCGGTCTTGGCGAGCAGGGCCCGGAGCTCGGCCGGGGACAGGACCGAGGCCGGGTACTGCTCGCGGACCGCGGCGACCACGCCGGCGGCGACCGGGCACGCGGCCGAGGTGCCGCCGTCGGCCGGGTACACGCCCGACCCGCGGAAGTGGGTGTAGGCGGACAGGTCGGGCTTGGCCGGGTCGAGGCGGCCCGGGCCCTGGGAGGAGTAGCCGACCCGGCGCTTGCGGGTGTCGACCCCGGCCACCGACAGCACGCTCGGGTGGGAGTTGGCTCCGCAGATGGGCCGGGTCGAGCCGAACCGGCACCGCCCGTCAGGGCAGTCGCGGCCGCAGTTGCCGGCCGCGAACAGGATGTCCGCCCCGGCCGCCTCCAGGCTGGCCACGATCACGTTGAACGGGTGCGCCGGGTTGTCGGAGTAGTTGCCGGGGTGGCCCACCGGGAAGTCCCAGGCCGGGTCGAACATCCCCCAGCTGTTGTTGACCACCAGGGCCGGCCGGGCCGCCATCCCCGAGACGATCCCGAGCAGCCGCGAGAACGCCAGCACGGCGTCTGACAGCAGCCCCGACATGGCCGTCTCGCCCGGGGTCTGGGACAGCAGCACAGCGAGGTCGACCAGGGTCGCCTTGGGGGCGGCGATGCCGATGTCGTAGGCGCACATGGTCCCGTGGCCCACCGGGTGCTTCCCGGGCCTGGTCGCCACCCCGGCCGGGGCCCAGCTGCGCCGGGCCGAGAACTTGGGGTCGCGGCCCTTGCCCTCCAGGTGGGCCAGGTTGATGCCGGTGTCGACGACCGCCACCGGCACCCGGTAGCCGTCCATGCCGGCGTCGGCCAGGGCCGCCACCCCGAGCAGGTCGGCCACGTCCTGGTCGGTCCCGACCGCCGGGTCGCCCGGGCAGACCAGGCAGGTGCCGATGGCCGGGTCGGCGAACACCCCGACCACCTCGGGCCGGGCGGTGGCCTCGGCCAGGGCGGCCCGCTGGCCCTGCGGGTCGTCGGGCACGGCCCCCCTGACCAGGTAGGTGGCCTCCTCGGGGGCCAGGGAGAAGCTGACCGCCGGCGAGTACAGGTACGGGCTCGCCCCCGGCTCGGCGGCCTGCGGGGTCGGGACCTGCACCGGATTGAAGGCGGGGTCGATCACCAGCCCGGGGATCGGGGCCTCGGCGGTGGCGGCGAAGGACGGCATCGCCTCCCCGCGCAGCGTGGCCGCGTGCACCTCGGGCGAGGTCCGGAACTGGACGAGCACGCGCATGGCTTCCCCTTCCCGGCGGCGGCAGCGGGTCTGCCCCGGACGCTAGGGCGGCAGAGCAAGCCCGTCAACGGGCGGCTCAGCGGCCCACGGCCCCGGCGGCCCGCAGGGCGTCGCAGTCGCCGGTCCCGGGGTGCTCGGGCAGCCGCCCCTCGACGGCCTCGACGACCAGCCCGAGGGCCAGGGGGCTGGTGATCAGGTCGCCGTGGCCGAGACGCGCCGAGGGGCACACGTCCTGGACGCGGATGTTGGTCGCGCCGTCCAGGGCGGCCGTCGACGGGGGGACCACGGTCTGGTCGAGGGCGGTCCAGATGCTGAAGAACCGCGGCCCCGGCGGGGTCTCGTCGCCCCGGTTGAGCTCGGCCAGCAGCCCCGACCCGGGGGCCATCTGGCAGATGCTGCCGCACATGCCCGGGTCGAGGGCGCCCGCCGCCCCGGCCAGCTCGGTGCCGTGGTTGGGCGACCCCAGCAGCACCACCCGGCGGGCCCGCAGGGCCCGTGCCGGGTCGGCCAGCAGCACCCGGATCACCACCCCGCCGGCCGAGTAGCCGACCAGGTCCACCCGGGCCGCCCCGGTGCGGTCGACCGCCGCCCCCAGCGCCTCGGCCGAGCTTCGTAGATCCCGGGTGCCCCGGTCGGGCAGCTCGACCACCTCGACCTCGCGCCCGCCCGCCCGCAGCCGGGCGGCCAGCGTCCCCAGCGACGCCGCCGTGCCGTTGTAGCCGGGCACCAGCAGCACCGGCACCTCGCCGACCTGCCGGACGGCCGCGGGCGCGCCCGGCCCGGTCCCGCCGAGCGCGGCCAACGCCGCCAGGACGGCGGCCAGGACCAGCACCAGGGCCGCGGCCACGGCCAGGACCCGCCGCCGCGGGCTCACCGATGCCACCTCATCCATTCATTGTGCGGCCGGATGCGGCTACCCTGTGCCCCAACCCACGCGAGGAGGCTCCGTCGCTATGGCTGTCAAGTACGTGTATGACTTCGAAGAGGGCAACAAGGGGATGAAGAACCTGCTCGGCGGGAAGGGCGCCAACCTCGCTGAGATGACCAACATGGGGTTGCCGGTGCCCCATGGGTTCACCGTCACCTGTGC
>DASZON010000138.1:0-1995 GCA_035550755.1 Actinomycetota bacterium
GACAGGTCGACCTCGAGCTCGTTGACGTCGCCGTAGGTGTAGCGGCGGGCCAGCACGGTCACGGCGGCGTGGGTGACGAGCAGGTTGAGGTGGTCGCCGGAGCGGGCGTCGGCGGCGGCGGCGATCTGCTCCTTGAGGGCGAGGTCGTCGCTGCACTGGGGCACGGCGTGGACCCGCAGCCCAGCCAGCAGGTCGACCGGCTCGTAGCCGCCCCGGTAGACGAAGCGCAGGTCGGGGAAGGCGTCGGCCAGGACCGCATACGGCGAGCCGGACTCGCGCAGCCGCGGGGTGTCGTGGTTGCCGGAGATGGCCAGGGCCGGCACCCCGGCCGCGGCCAGGGTCCGCAGCCCCCGCGCCCCCTCCCGGAACGCCCGGTAGGTCGGCCGGGGGGCGTCGAACAGGTCCCCGAGGACCAGCACCGCGTCCGGGTCAAGGGCCAGGGCGGCCTCGACCGCCCGGTGCCAGGCGGCGGCGAAGTCGACCTCCCGCTGGTTGAGCCCGTTCGGGTCGACGGCCTGGTAGTGGGCCCGCCCCAGGTGGGCGTCGGCGATCGCGACCAGGCGGGCCATCAGTCGAAGAACCCGCTCATGGCCTCGGCCGGGCGCTCGCGGGGCGGCTCGGGCGCGGGCACGCTCTGGAGCCAGTCCTCGTACAGGTGGACCCGTGCCGGGAGGGCGAACGGGGCCTCGGGGTTGGTGACCAGGGCCTCGCCGGGCATCAGGGTCTGGATCTCGGCCCCGAGGTCGGACAGGTCCTGCTTGGAGGAGGACCGCAGGGTGTTACGGTCGCGCTCGTCGGCCAGCCCGAGCACGAAGTAGGTGTTGAACTGGCTCAGCAGCTCCGGGTCGATCAGCTTGGGCTGCTGGGTGACGGCGCACAGGCCGACGTTGAACTTGCGGCCCTCCCGGGCCAGGCGGGGGAACACGTTGAACTCGGCGTCGTCGAGCCGGGTCAGGACCCGCTGGGCCTCCTCGAGGGCGACCAGGGTCCGGGGCAGCTGCCCGAACCGCTCCCGGTCGTTGCGGTAGGCTCCCGCCCGCTCGTCGAGCAGGCTGCGGGTGAGCAGGGAGGCGACCAGGGTCTCCTCGACCGCCTCCAGGCCCGAGGTGTCGACCAGCACCACCTTGCCGGCGGCCAGGTCGTCCAGGACCTTGCCGGTCAGCGACTGGCTGGGGTCGTCGGTCATCAGCGGCAGGCGCACGATCCGCTTGGCCCGCCGCGACAGCACCTGGATGGTGGCCAGGGCGTGGCGGCCGAGCTCGGCGTCCTTGAGGTCCTCGGGGTCGTCGGAGGCCAGCCGGGTCAGCCACACCCCCTTGTCCCCGAGCAGGGCGTAGGCGCTCTCCAGGGCCTCGGACTGGGGGCCGGTGAACTTCCAGGCGGTGCGCAGGTCGTCCACGGTCAGCTCGGCCAGCGACAGCCGCAGGAGGCTGGCCTGCCCGGCCCGGGGGCTGGGCGAGTAGACCCGCAGGCGCTGGGCGGCCCAGGGGTGATGGGCCAGGCCCCGCCGGCCGGCGGCCCCGCCCTCCAGGTACTCGCCGTGGGGGTCGAACAGCAGCATCGCGTACCGCCCCTTGGCCGCCAGGAGCTGGCCGGCCAGGACCTTCATGAGGTTGCTCTTGCCCATGCCGGTGGTGGCGAAGACGCCGACGTGGCTGGGCAGGGTCTCGCCGCGGATCCCGACCGGCAGGTCGATGGTGTCCTCGCCCGAGCGCAGGCGGCCGATCTCGACGTCGCCCATCCGCTCGCGCAGGAAGGCCAGGTCGGTGTCGGTGGGGGCGGACACGGCGGCGAACTGGGCGGGCAGGCTCTTGGGCTTGTGGAAGCCCTTGGCGTCGACGTAGCCGAGGGGGACGACCTCGGCCACCTTGTAGAGCCGCTTCTCGAAGTCGCGCAGGCTGGTGGCCTCCCCCACCTGGTCCATGGCCATGAGGCCGCCGGCGGTGCGTTCGGCCCAGCCGGCGTCCGAAGACTCCGAGCCGTAGGCGACGTCGG
>DASZON010000139.1:0-26578 GCA_035550755.1 Actinomycetota bacterium
CGATCGCCTCGAGGCGCCGCAGGTACACCGGGACCTCGCCGGCCATGGCCTCGCGGATCACCCGCTCGGTCACCTCGCCGATCCCGGGAAGGCCGCGCAGCCCGGGCGGGGGCGCGGCCGCCAGCCGCTCCAGCTCGGCCGGGTCGGTGTCGTCCACGGCGGCCGCGGCCCGCCGGAAGGCGCGGACCTTGTAGGTCGGCTCGCGGCCCCGCTCGAGCAGGAAGGCGATGCGGCGCAGGGCGGCCGCCGGAGCCAGCGGCTGGTCGGTCATGGCCCAATTGTCGGTCCGGGCCGGCCGGCGACCAACCTGAGCAGTCGATAACGATCCGCCCTCGATGGGCCTACGATCGCCGTTGGTGCTTGTCGAACCGCGTTCGATCCGGTACGAAAGAACACGCTCGGTGGCGGCTCACTTCAGGTTGGGAGAGGTCGAGCCGAGGGTTCTGTCCGAGTGTGTCGGCTCGCTCGTCCTGCCGCCCGGGGCACCGGTCCCCTGTGGCGACGGTGACGGGCGCTCGGGAAAAGGGACGAGGTAGATGAAGGTACCGGGGATTCGGCTGCCGAGCTGGAAGCTGCCCGAAGGACTGTCCGGCTGGCAACGGCTGGCCGCGATCGTCGGCCTGGCCGTCGTGCTGCTGGCCACCATGAGCGTCGCCGCCACCGCCCGGGTGTCGGCCTCATCGGGCCGGATCCTGGCCGGGGTCACCGTCGGCGGGGTCGACGTCGGCGGCATGACCCGCGACGAGGCCGTGGCCGCGGTCAAGGCCACCACCGAGCCCAAGCTGCGCCGGGGCGTGTTCGTGGTCGCCGGGGGCAAGCGCTGGCCGGTCACCCCGGCCGGCCTCGGCCACGGCGCCGGGGTCGAGCAGGCCGTCGACCAGGCCATCAGCGGCCCCGAGCTGAACTGGTTCTCGGACTTCTGGCACCGGCTCAGCAACCGGCCGGTGGCCCACAGCGTGAACGTGGGCCTGGCCGAGAACGACGCCAAGGTGGCCGGGTTCGTGCGGGCCCTTGCGCCCAAGCTGGCCGTGGCCCCCACCGACGCCTCCATCAGGCTGGTCGACGGCAAGGTCGTCAAGCAGCACGCCAGGAACGGCCGGGTCCTGGACGTCGAGGCCAGCGCCCGGGCCCTGGCCAAGGGCCTGCGCGGCAACGCCCGCACGGTCAAGCTGGTGACCAGGCCGGTCAAGCCCAAGGTGACCGCCGACAAGCTCGGCAAGACCATCGAGGTCAACCTGGCCACCAACCGGCTGACCTTCTACGAGGGCCTCAAGGTGCGCAAGGTCTACCCGGTGGCGACCGGCCAGCCGACCTTCCCGACCCCGCAGGGGAGCTGGAAGGTCGTCTACAAGCGGATGAACCCGACCTGGACCAACCCCGCCCCCGACGGCTGGGGGGCCGACATGCCGGCGTCGATCCCGCCGGGACCCGGCAACCCGCTGGGTACCCGGGCGATGTCGCTCAACGCCTCGGGGATCCTGATCCACGGCACCTACGCCAGCTACTCGATCGGCCGCTACGCCTCCCACGGCTGCATCCGCATGCTGCTGTCGGACGTCGAGGCCCTCTACCCCCAGGTGCCGGAGGGCACCCCTGTCCTGATCCACCGCTGAGCGGTCAGGGCCTGGTCAGGTAGCGGTCCTGGACGGCGATGACGGCGCGCGTCGGCGTCCAGCCGCCCTGGAGGTCGAACAGGTAGGCGGGGAGCAGGTAGGCGACGTCCGGCCGGGCGCCGGTGGTCGCGGCCAGCGCCGGGGCCCGCTGGAGGCCGAGGCGGACACCGGTCACGGTGGCGACCCGGTGCGGGAGGGGCTTGGCGGTGCAGGGCAGCTTGGCGCTGGCCGGGCACGGGTCGACCTCGATGGCCGGAGCCGCCGCCGGGGTCCGGGGGCCGATCGGGCCGGCCTTCTTGAGCCGCTCGAAGCCCTCCTGGACGCCGATCAGCGGGTAGGTGTCGGCCGGGGTGGGGGTGGCCAGCCAGCCGCTGGCGTGCTGCACGGTCGCCCTGGCGCCGACGGTGACCGTCCAGGCAAGGCCGGAGGTCGGCTGCCCGCCCACCGCCGGGGCGACGGTGACGGTGCGGGAGGCGAAGCCGTCGACGACCTGAATGGTCGCCCCGTCGAGGTCGAGGCCGGCCCTGGTGACCAGGTCGCGGGCGACCCGCTCGGCCTCGGCCCGGCTCGGCATGGCCCTCGGCGTCAGTGGCCGGGCCGAGGCGGCCGGGCCAGCCGGGCTGGAGACGGGGGCGTCGAGGTCCAGGCACTGGATGCCCCCGTCCGGCCGGTAGGGGCCACCGGCGCGGGGGATGCAGCCGCCGAGGATGTTGAGGCCGAAGCTCCACGGCACCCCGGCCAGCCGGTGCACGACCAGGGCGCGGCGGCCGTCGCGGACCGTCCAGCCGGCCGCCTCCTCCTTCGGCGTGCCCGACAGCCCGAGGATCGCGGCCAGGGCGGCCACGCGGCCCGCGTCGACGCTGCTCCCGAGCTTCCACGCCCTTGCCTGGTCGGGCAGGTCGGGCAGGGGGATGCCGAGCCGGTAGGTCTCCCGCGGCCAGAGCCGGGCGTCCCCGGGCTCGGTCGGCCGGGCCGGGGCGACGCCGCCAGGAGCGGGGGCCGGTTCGATCCCCGGCTGGGCGCCGCCAGAGGCCTGGAGGACCGCCGGGGACCGGCCCGGCCCGCCCCGGGCGACCAGCAACCCCCCGGCCACCAGCGCGACCGTGACCACGGCCGCCACCACCCACGCTCCGACCCGCCTGCTCACCACATCACCGCCCCGTCGCCGTCCGGACGTCATTGTCTTGGACGCAGCGGCGACCCGCCGGGTTCCCGGCGGCTCAGGCCAGGCGGCGGGCGCCGTCGGCGGCGGTGACGGCCTCGACCGCGGGCGGGCCGAACCCGGCGGCGGCGAAGGCGTCCCTGACCCGGTCACCGACCGGCCCGGCCCGGTCGGTGGCGACCAGGGCGATGGCGCTGCCCCCGAACCCGGCCCCGGTCATCCGCGCCCCGACCGCCCCCGCCGCCACCGCCGCCTCCACGGCCGTGTCCAGCTCGGGCGAGGACACCTGGTAGTCGTCGCGCAGGGAGGCGTGGGAGGCGGCCAGCAGCGGTCCCAGCCGGTCCAGGCCGCCTGCCCGCAGCAGCCCGACCGCCTCCAGCACCCGGGCGTTCTCGGTCACCACGTGCCGGGCCCGGCGGAACCGCTCCTCCCCGAGCTCGGTGGCGGCCGCCTCGACCTGCTCCAGGGTGGCGTCCCGAAGGGCGGTCACCCCGAGGGCGGCCGCGGCCGCCTCGCAGGCGGCCCGCCGGTCGGCGTAGGCGCCGTCCACCAGCCGGTGCCCGGCCCGGGTGTCGAGCACCAGCAGGCACAGCCCGGCCGCCTCCAGCGGCAGGGGCACCTGCTCGGTGCCGAGGCTGCGGGTGTCGAGGAACAGCACGTGCCCGGCCCGGCCGAGCATCGACACCATCTGGTCCATGACCCCGGACGGCACCCCGACGACCTCGTTCTCGGCCCGCCGCGCGACCCCGGCCAGGGCCACCCGGTCCAGCCCGGCCCCGAACAGGTCGGCCAGCGCGGTCGCGGTGGCGCACTCCAGCGCCGCGCTGGACGACAGCCCGGCCCCGGCCGGCACGTCCCCGTCGACCACCAGGTCGGCCCCGCCCACCTCGACCCCGGCCTGCCCGAGGGCCCACGCCACCCCGGCCGGATAGGCGGCCCACCCCTCGACCCGCCCCGGCCCGATCCCGGCGAGCTCCAGGTCCGCCGGGGGCCCGGCCTGCAGCGACCACAGCCGCAGCCGGCTGCCGTCGCGCCGCCCGGCCGCCGCCACCACCCGCCGGTCGATCGCCGCCGGAAGCACGAACCCGTCGTTGTAGTCGGTGTGCTCCCCGATCAGGTTCACCCGCCCGGGCGCGGCCCAGACCCCGTCGGGGTCGCGCCCGGCTCGTTCCCGGAACGCGGCCACGACCCGCTCCACCTGCTCGCCCACCCGGCCCGCCGGCTCGCCCACCCGCTCGCTCACCTGGCCCCGCCGCCGGCCCAGCGGAGCAGGTCGCCGAGGATGGCCAGGGCAGCGGGGTCGCCCTGCCCGGCCGGCTCGGCCAGCCGGTACTGGCAGGTGACCAGCCGCCCGCGCCCCACCGGGAGGGCCCCGACCACCGGCCCGGCCAGCGGGTCGGGCACCGGCTTGAACGCCCCGACCACCGTCGTCTCCGGCCAGGCCCGGTCGCCGACCCTGGTCAGCAGGTGGGTCGGCACCACGGTGGCGTCCTCCCCGGCCAGCACCGCCCGTTCCGGCAGCGACGGCAGCGCCCGCTGGTCACAGGTGAAGTGAACACCGTCGACCCCCAGGCGGTCGCCACCTCGGCCATCTCCACCGTCACCGGATACCACGCCACCGCCTCCAGCTCCTGCGCCAGCACCACCACCGTCTCCCCGGCGGCCAGCCGCTCCCGCGCCCGCTCCCCGGCCTCCGCGTCCAGCGCCCCTTCCCCCACCACCGTCACCCCAGGGGCGGGGTGGAGCGTAGCCGACCCCCGGGAAGGGTGCTCGGCGACCTCCACAGGGGGCGGCGCGACCGCCCGGACCGGGTAGGCGTTGGTGGCGACCTCCCGGCCGCCGGCCAGGAGCCGCAGGGTGACCTCGTAGGCCCCGGGTGACGAGGGGACCGGGAGGTCGACGGTGCCGGCGGCGACCGCGGTCCAGCCCGGGACCTCCCCGACCTCGACCCCGGCCGCCACCCCGGCCAGCCCAGCCTCGACCCGGACGTCCTCCAGCGGGGGCCCGTCGTTGGCGAGGTGGACGGGGGCGGCGAGGCGGCCCCCGGCGGCCACCACCAGGTTGGCCAGCGCCACCATGGGCAGCACGGGCTGGCCGACCCGGGCCAGCTCGGCCACCACCGGAGGCTTGGGCCGGCGCTCCAGGTCGAACAGGCCGTTGAGCTCCCAGGGGACGTCGGTGAGCTCGGTGACGCACCAGCCGCCGAGGTGGTCGTGGCGGCGGAAGACCTCGGCCTGGAGGCGGTCGGACAGGCCCTGGTGGCGCTGGGTGCCGGCGATCAGCTCGGCGGGCGAGCCCGGCCAGGGGAGGGCGGCGATCGCCTCCCGGTACCAGCCCGCCGGCGACCAGAACGGCTCCTCGTCGCCGTCCCCGTCCAGCTCCGGCAGGCCCCAGTCGCCGAACTCGGTGACGAACAGCGGCCGGCCGACCCCGGCCCAGCGGCGGGCCTCGGCGTCGAGGGCGGTCAGCCAGGCGGTGTGGAGCCGCCCGTACCAGTGGGCGGTCAGCACCGGGGTGGTGAACACCCGCTCGGGGTCGGGCTCGATCCAGTCGTTCTCGATCAGGGGGCGGGACGGGTCGGCGTCGCGGACGGCGCCGGCGACCCGGCGGGCGAACCCCTCGTAGCCCGCCCGGCCGCGCGACGGCGGGTGGTCGAGGCCGAGCTCGTTCATGGCCGACCAGAGGATCACGCTGGGATGGTTGACGTCCCGGAGGACCTGGGCGGCGGCGGCCCGGGCGCAGCGGTCGGCCAGCTCCCCGTCGCCGTCCAGCTGGTCGTGGGCGATCGGCTCGGCCACCGGGATGTCGCAGTGCAGCAGCATCCCCAGCTCGTCGCAGACCTCCAGGTAGGCCGGGTCGAAGGCCTTGATGTGGAGGCGCAGGGTGTTGAGCCCGGCCGCCTTGGCGGCGGCGACCTCCTGGCGGATGGCCTCGCGGCCGCCCTCGGCGTAGAGGGTGTCGGCCCGGAACCCCTGGACCAGGGCGCTGCGCATCCGGTAGGGCTCGCCGTTCAGCAGCAGCCGGTCTCCCTCGACCCGGACCGTCCGGAGGCCGTAGCGCACCCGCAGCTCGTCGCTCGGGGCGCCGCCCGCGCTCGCCTCGACGACCAGCTCGTGCAGGACCGGGTCGTCGGGCCGCCAGCGGGTGGCGTCGGCCCGGCCGAGCCGGAGGGTGGCCTCGGCCTCGGCGCCCGGGGCCAGGTCCAGGGTGGCCTCGGCGGCCAGCCCGACGCTGGACGCCGTCAGCCGCGCGGCCGCCGGGTCGGCGCCGACGTTCTGGACCCGGACGGCCACGGTCAGGTCGCCGGGGTCGCTGGAGCAGCGGGCACCCCTCGTGACCACCGGCCCGTGGCGGCGCAGGGTGACCGGCTGCCAGATGCCGCCGTAGGTCAGGTAGAGGCTGGGCGGGCTCGGGAACACCTGGTTGGCCCAGCCCTGCTTGCCGTGGGGCAGGCGCAGGTGCTCGGCCGACCCGGCCGGCGGGTCGGTGACCCGGACCGCCAGCTCGTTGACCCCAGCGGCCAGGGCGGCCGAGGGATCGACCTCGAAGGGGGTGAACGGCAGGTCGTTGGTGCCGACCAGGCGGCCGTTGAGGTGGACCTCGGCCAGGTCCATGACCGCCCCGAAGCGAAGGGTCCAGTGCCCGGCCGGGTCGTCGAGAGGGAACCGCCGCCGGTACCAGGCCACGCCGTCCAGGTCGAGCAGGCCCTGGGCCTCCCAGAGCCCGGGGACCTGCACCGGCACCGGGTCGAGGTCGCCGAGGGCGTGGAGCGGGTGGTCGCCCGGGAACAGCTCCCAGGTGCCGTCGAGCGACCAGCGTCGGCTCACCGTCACCCCTTGAGGCCGCTCCTGGACACGCCCTCGATCACGAACCGCTGGGCGATGACGTACATGATCAGCACCGGGACGCTGGCGATGACGCCGCCGACCACTTGAACGCGCCTGGAGAAGGCGCTCTGCAGCGTGGACAGGCCCGGCTGCAGGGTCAGCCGGTCCGGGCTGAACAGCACGTAGAGCGGCCACAGGAAGTCGTTCCAGTTGGTCAGGAAGCTCAGCAGGGCGAGGGTGGCCAGGGCCGGCTTGGAGAGGGGCAGGATCACCCGGTAGAAGATCTGCCAGCGGGTGGCCCCGTCCAGCAGGGCCGCCTCCTCGAGCTCGTGCGGGAGCGAGACGAAGAACTGGCGCAGGAAGAACACCCCGAACGCCGCCGCCGCCCCGGGGACGATCACCGCCGGCAGGCTGTCCAGCCAGCCGAGCTGGGAGACGATCACGTAGTTGGGGATGAGCAGCGACACCGGCGGGATGAACAGGGTGGCCAGGATCACGGCGGTGATCGTCCCCCGCCCCCAGAAGTCCATCCGGGCCAGGGCGTAGGCGGCCACGGAGGCCACGGCCACGATCAGGATCGCCTGGCGGGTGGCGGCGAGCAGGCTGTTGAGGAACCAGCGCAGCACCGGGGTCTGGGCGGTCTGGAGCATCGTCCGGTAGCCGTCCAAGGTCGGTTCCCTTGGGATCCAGGTCGGGGTGGCGGCGACGGACTCGACGTCGGTCTTGAACGAGGTGCTGAGCATGAACAGCAGGGGGCTGACGAACACCAGGGTGAGCAGGATCAGTCCGCCGTAGAAGCTGGCCCGCCGGAGTGCCATCGCCAGCGCTCCTTTCGCTCGCGGAAGGCGACGAAGGTGACCAGGCTGACCATGATCAGCACCAGGGTCAGGATGAAGCTGGCCGCGGCCGCGCTGCCCATGCGGAAGTCGCGCAGCCCCTCCTGGCCGATGTACATGATCGCCGAGCGGGTCTCGATGCCCGGCCGGCCCTGGGTGATGATGTACGGCTGCCCGAAGACGTTGGCCGAGGCCAGCACGGTGGTGACGACCACGAACAGCAGCACCGGCCGGAGCCCGGGCAGGGTCACGTTGCGGAACGAGGCCCAGCGCCCGGCCCCGTCGACCTTGGCCGCCTCGTACAGCTCCCGGGGGATGTCCTGGAGCCCGGCCAGGTAGATGACGGTGTTGAAGCCGAGCGTCCACCAGACCGTCGGGCCGACCAGGGCCGCCCACACCCATGGGGTCTCGTTGACCCAGGCGATGTTGGCGTCGATGCCGAGCTTGTCGAGGTAGTAGTTGACCAGGCCGACGTTGGGGTCGAGCAGGAACCGCCAGAGGATGCCGACCACCGCCACCCCGAGCACGTACGGGGCGAAGTAGGCGGCCCGGAAGAAGTTCCGTCCGGGGAACCGCTGGTTCAGCAGCACGGCCAGGCCCATCGGGATGATCACCAGCAGGGGCACGCTGTAGAGGACGAACTTGCCGGTGGCCAGCATCGAGGACCAGAACGGCTCGCTGGTCACCGTCCCCGGCCTGAACAGGTTGAGGTAGTTGTCGAGGCCGACGAACGGCTTGCCGGGCAGCAGGAAGTCCCAGTCGTGCAGGCTGATCCAGATGACGAAGATCGACGGGGCGAGCACGAACACCCCGAACAGGATCAGGTAGGGGGCGAGGAACAGGTACGGGGTCAGGCCGCTGCCCCCCTTGACCCCACGAGTGGCCGGGGCCAGCCCCTGGGTGCCGGCCCCGGCGCCCGGGCCGGCGGCCGGGGGCGCCGCCCGGCCGCCGACGTCGGTGGTGGTCATCCGACCCTACCCCCCGTACTTCTTGGCGTTCTCGGCCAGCAGCTGGTTGGCCTTGTTGGTGGCGTCGTCGAGGGCGGCCTTGGGGCCTGCTTGCCGAGCACCGCCTTGTTCACGGCCAGCTCGAAGGTCGGGGTGGTGATGTCGCCGATGCCCGGGGTGGCCGGCGGGAACTTGACGAAGTCGAGCTCCTTGGCGGCGATCGACTGGACCTGGAGCTGCTGGAACTCGGGGCTCTCGCGGATGGTCTTGCGGGCCGGGACCTGACCGGACTTGGCCCAGTCGATCGAGTGGTCGCTGATCCACTTGATGAACACCTTGGCCGCCTGGGCCTTGTTCTGATCGCTGGCGGCCTGCTTGGTGACGGTGAAGTTGTGGGAGCTTGCCCAGACGGCCTCGGTGCCGCCGATGTTGGGGATCGGGGCCGCCCCCCAGTCCAGGCTCTTGACCTTGGCCCACTCGTTCATCATCCAGATGCCGTCCCAGGTCAGGGAGTTCTTGCCCTGCCGGAAGGCGATCGCCTGGGCGTCGTTGGCGACGTTCTTCGGGCTGTTGCCCTGGCCGATGTTGTCGACCAGCCAGGTCAGGGCCTGGACGCCGGCGTCGGAGTTGAACTGCGCCTGGGTGGCGTCGGCGTTGTAGGGCATGCCGCCGAACTGGTGGATCAGCGTCCACCACATCAGGTGGGCCGGCCAGGTCGAGGTGACCCAGAACGGGTCCTTGACCCCCTTGTCCTTCATCGCCTTGACGGCCGCCTCGAAGCTCGCCTTGTCCGTCGGCGCCGCGTCGATGCCGGCCTGCTGCAGGGACTTCTTGTTGTAGTAGAAGAGCAGCGGATGGGTGTCCAGGGGGATGCCGTAGCGGCTCCCCTTGTAGATGCCGGCCTGCCAGACCTGCGGGTAGAAGTCGCCCTCCTGGAGCTCGAGCAGGTCGGCGACCGGGTCCAGGGGGATGATGACGCTCCGGGCGGCGTTGGTGGCCAGCTGGTCGATGTGCATGATGGCGATGTCGGGGCCGTTGCCGGTCTGCACCGCGGTCGGGACCTTGGGATAGAAGTCGGCCCACTGCAGCACGTTCATGCTGACCTTGATGTTCTGGTGCTCGCCGTTGAACTGGTCGACCAGCTTGCGCATGAACGGGCCGTCACCGCCGGTGAAGCCGTTCCAGAAGGCCAGGCTGACGTTGGGGCCGGTGTACTCGGCGCCGGTGCCGAACAGGTCGTCGCTGGCCTGGCCACCCGCGCCGGGCGGCTGCCGCGCCGGCGCCCAGCCCCAGGAACTGACGGCGGTTCAGTCCTCCGCCGTTGATGCTGCGGTCGGTGCCCATGTCCCCACCTTTCTCGCCCGGGCCCGGCCCGGGCGGTGGTCCTACGGTCGGTAGAGGCGGAAGTAGTCGAACTCGGCCACGGCGCCGGCCCCGCCGTGGGAGACCAGCCCGATCCGGGGGCTGGTGCCGGCCGGCAGGGTCCAGACCCCGCCCCAGGTCCAGTGCCGGCCGTCGCGGCTGGAGGCGGCCCGGAACTCGTGCTCGCCGTTGGCCGGGTCGACCCGGTGGCTGAGCCGCAGCCAGGTCACCGGGGCCGGGGTGCCGACGGCCATGCCGCCGTAGGAGGTGCCGTCGGCGAACGGCTGCTCCTTGCCGAACTCGGTCTGGCGGGTGTTCCAGATGGCCACGTGCGTGAAGCGCAGGAAGTGGTCGTCGTCGACGTAGGCGGTCAGGCCGGCCTGCTGGAAGTTGCGGACGTCGTCGGTGCCGAGGTCGATGGCCAGCCTGGTCTCGACCGTGTAGGCGCCCGTGGGGGCGTCGCGCAGCAGCAGCGAGGCGTCGTTGCCGGCGCCGACCAGGTCGCCGGGCTGGGTCGGCCAGCGCAGCGCCCCGCCGGTCTCGGTCGCCGCCGGGTCGGGCCGCACCCAGGCCCAGCCGTGGCCGCCGACGGTGCCGTCGGCGAACTGGTCGGTGAGGACCGCCCGGCCGACCTGGGGCGGCGGGACCTGCTGGCGGACCGGCTCGTACAGGCGGGCCGCGCCCAGGTTCGCCGCCTCGGCCGGCCCGCAGCGGGTGGCCGCCCCGACGGCGCCGGCCCCGCCGGTACCGGGCGGCACGACCCGGCGCTGGACGGCCACCGGGTCGTGCAGGCGGGCGTCGGTGACCTCGACCGCCAGCGCCCGCCCGCGCAGCTCCGCGGCGAGGTTGTGTCAGGTGTCGTAGCGGAAGCCGCCGGGGAGGGGGCTGACCTGCCGGCCCAGCGACCGGCCGCCCTGGACCACGTCGGTGACCAGGGCGCCGGCCTTGCGGTCGAGCCAGCTGACCAGGTAGTTGTCCGTGCCACGCCAGCTGGTGACCAGGCCGGCGGCCTCGGCGTCGTCGCCAAGGCGCAGGTCGGCCTCGGCCCGGTAGCTGGCCGCCGAGCGGCCGGCGGTGACGTCGACGAGCGGCGCGCAGCTGCCGGCGACGCCGGACAGCTCCACGGCGCCGCCGACGTCCCAGCCGGTGACCGGGGCCCGCTCCGGGCCGTCGGAGGCCCAGCGGCCGGCCCGGGCCGTCGGCCAGTCGTCGACCCAGTCCAGGCGGTCGAGCAGCATCGGCCGCTGGTTGATGCCGAACGGCTCGTCCAGGTAGGGGTCGCGGCGGTCGATGCCGTGGTAGACGAGCCAGTCCTGACCGGCCAGGTCGGTGACGACGGCGTTGTGGCCGGTCCCGACCCAGGTGTTGCCGTTGGGGGTGACCACGATGGTGCCACCGACCCGGGAGGCCAGCAGGGAGATGCCGTCGCGGTCGGTGAACGGCCCCCGCGGGCTGGTCGAGCGGCCGGCGAACACCGTGTAGCCGGTGGTCGGGCCGGCGCAGCAGTTGGCCTCGGAGGCGAACAGGCAGTACCAGCGGCCGTGGCGGACGACGTAGGCGCCCTCGTAGCGGTTGTCGATGGCGACCTGGGTCGGCTCCCCGACCGCCTCGGTGCCGTCCTCGCTCAGCTCGGTGACGAAGATCCCGCCGTAGTAGGAGCCGTAGTAGAGGTAGCGGGTGCCGTCGAGGTCGGTGAACTGCGCCGGGTCGAAGGTCCACCTGAAGTCGTCGGGGTTGCCGCTGGCCCCGGGGCGGGGTCGACCACCGGGTCGCCCGAGTCGGTCCAGGGGCCGGTCGGGGTCGGGGCGGTGGCCACCCCGATGGCGTTGTCGTTGGGCCCGGCGGTCACGGTCGTCTGGGTGGCCACGTAGTACAGGTAGTAGGTGCCGTCCAGGTAGCGGATGTCGGGCGCCCACAGGGCGGCGTCCGGGGTGGCCCAGGACGGCTTCGTGGTCTCGGTGAACGCGTCGCCGACATAGGTCCAGTTGACCAGGT
Organism: Actinomycetota bacterium; assembly: GCA_035550755.1. Taxonomy (GTDB): domain Bacteria; phylum Actinomycetota; class CALGFH01; order CALGFH01; family CALGFH01; genus CALGFH01. The sequence continues at coordinate 11,743 of DASZON010000139.1, forward strand.
CGGCCGAGCGGGCCGTGGGGATGATGTGCCTGGTCCCCTCGCCCTCGCGGAGCGGGTCGGTGGTGCCGTAGGCGTACCACCAGCCGTCCTTGGCCCTGATCACGGACGGGTCGGCGAAGGTGTCGGCGACGTCGCGCGACACCGGGTTGACGTAGCTGGCGGTGGCGGCCTGGGCCGCCGGCGGCGCCAGGGCGATCCCGGCCAGGCAGCCGGCGTGGAGCAGCGCGGCCGCCAGCCGTCCGGTCGCGAGACGGTGCCTGGTCGGCGTGGCCATAGCACGGCCCATGGAGCCAACTCCTTCGGTGGGCGCCCCTGACCGTCGCTGTTCGGATCAGCTACGTCCTTGGGCGAACCTGGTGAGATGCGGCTTGCCGGCGGACTACCACCCGAGCAAACCGGGGAATCCAGGATCAGCCGGACTGGGGGATCGCCGAGCGGAGCATCTCGGCCGCGTGCTCGGGGGCGATGTCGTTGATGAACACCCCGGCACCGGACTCGCTGGAGGCGAGGTACTTGAGCTTGGTCGCCGACCGGCGGATCGAGAACGCCTCCAGGTGCGCGTGGGCGAGGTCGCGGTCGTGCCGGACCGGCGCCTGGTGGCAGGTGAGCATGTAGGGCAGCGGCTGGTCGAAGAGGGCGTCGAAGCGGCCCAGGACGTCCTTGAGCAGGCTGGCCAGGCCGTCGCGCTCGCCGTCGTCCAGCGCCGGCAGGTCGGGCAGGTGGCGGGTCGGGAACAGATGGACCTCGAACGGCCAGCGGGCGGCGAACGGTACGAAGGCCACCCAGCCGGGGGCCCGGGCCACCAGCCGCTCCCCCTCCGCCTCGGCGGCCACGATCGTGCAGCTGCGGCACTCGCCGGTGGCCTCCCGGTGGGCCCGGGCCACGTCGAGCTGGCGGGCGGTGCGGGGGGCCACGAACGGGTAGGCGTAGATCTGGCCGTGGGGGTGGTGGAGGGTGACGCCGATCTCCTCGCCCCGGTTCTCGAACGGGAACACCTGCTCGACCCCGTCCAGGGCCCCCAGCTCCAGGGTCCGGTCCGCCCAGACCTCGACCACGGTGCGCAGGCGCCGCACCGGCAGCCGGGCCAGCGCCCCGTTGTGGTCGGAGGTGAAGCAGACGACCTCGCAGCGCCCGACCCCCGGCTCGCGGGCGAAGGGGCCGGCGTCCGGCACCTCGCCCGGGTCGGAGGTCAGCGACGGGAAGCGGTTCTCGAACACGACCACGTCGTAGTCCGGGGCCGGGATCTCGGTCGCCCGGCCGTCCCGGGACGGGCACAGCGGGCACTGGTCGGCCGGGGGCAGGTGGGTCCGGCCCTGGCGGTGGGAGGCGACCACCACCCACTCCTGGTTCAGGGGATCACAGCGGATCTGGCTCGAGGTGACGGCCACGCCCAGGTCGCGGGTGTCGGGGTCGGTGCGGTCGATGCCCTCGTGCTCGTCGAAGTAGATGAGCTCGCGGCCGTCGGCCAGGCGGATGGAGGTCCTGGCCAGCTTCACGGAACCGGCACCGCCCTCTCATGTCCCTGCGCAAGCACCATCGGCCTCCTCGCCCGAACCGTACCCCAGCGCCCCGGTGCCGAACAGCTCGCCAAGGGACGCCGCGGGAACCGTTCGGTAGGCTCCCGGGATGGGCGCCGGCGACTGCATCCTGGCCGTGGACCTCGGGACCTCGGGGGTGAAGGTCGCCGTCGCGACCGTGCGGGGCGAGCTCGTGGCGTCGGCGGTCGAGCGCTACCCGCTGCACGTGCTGGGCGACGGCGGGGTCGAGCAGGACCCGGCCGACTGGTGGGACGCGGTCGTGCGGGGGACCCGCCGGGCCCTCGGCGAGGCCGGGATCGACCCGGCCCGGGTGACCGGGGTCGGGTGCAGCGCCCAGTGGTCGGGGACCGTGCCCGTCGACGACCAGGGGCGGCCGCTGATGCGGGCGGTCATCTGGATGGACTCGCGCGGCGCCGGCCAGGTCCGCCGGATCACCCGGGGCTTCCCGGCCGTGCAGGGCTACGGGGTGGCCCGGCTGGCCGCCTGGGTCCGCCGGTCGGGGGGCGCCCCCGGCCACTCGGGCAAGGACACGGTCGCCCACATCCTCTGGGTCCGCGACCGGCGGCCCGACGTCTACCGGCGCACCCACAAGTTCCTCGAGCCCCGGGACTGGCTCAACTACCGGCTCACCGGCCGCATGGCCAGCTCCTTCGATGCCGCCACCACGCTCTGGGCGACCGACACCCGCGACGTCGGGGCGGTGCGCTACGACGACCACCTGCTGGGCCTGGCCGGCCTGGAGCGGGACAAGCTGCCCGACCTGGTGCCCAGCGCGACCGTCCTGGGGCCGCTGGCGCCGGAGGCGGCGGCCGCGCTCGGCCTGCCCCCGACCGCCCAGGTGGTGACCGGGGCCCCGGACATCATGGCCGCGGCCATCGGGGCCGGGACCGTCGCCGACTTCGACGCCCACCTGTACCTGGGCACCTCGTCGTGGCTGGTGTGCCACGTGCCCTTCCGCAAGACCGACCTCCTCCACAACCTGGCCTCGATCCCCTCGGCCATCCCCGGGCGCTACCTGCTGGCCAACGAGCAGGAGTCGGCCGGGGTGTGCCTGGCCGAGCTGGTCCGGGTCCTGTCCCCCGCCGGCGAGGCCGGGGGATCGGACGACCGGTACGCGGAGCTGCTGGCCCAGGCCGCCGAGGTCCCGGCCGGCAGCGACGGGCTCATCTTCACCCCGTGGCTGAACGGCGAGCGCACCCCGGTCGACGACCCCACCGTCCGGGGCGGGTTCTTCAACCAGTCGCTCGGCCTCACCCGCGGCCACCTGGTCCGGGCGGTCCTCGAGGGAGTGGCCTGCAACTCGCGCTGGCTGCTGACATACGTGGAGCGGTTCGCGGGGCGGCCCCTGGACGGGGTCACGGCGGTCGGCGGCGGGGCCCGGTCCGATCTCTGGTGCCAGGTCCACGCCGACGTGCTCGGCCGGGTGGTCCACCAGGCCGCCGACCCGGTGCTGGTCAGCGTCCGCGGGGCGGCCCTGCAGGCGTCGGTGGCCCTGGGCCACCTGGGCTGGGACGAGGTGGCGGCCACGGTGCCGATCGCCCGGACCTTCGAGCCCGACCCGGCCCGCCGGCGGGTGTACGACGCCCTGTTCCCGGAGTTTGTCAACCTGTACCGCGGCACCCGCAAGATCTACGCGCGGCTGAACGGCCGGCGGTAGCCGGGGAGGAGCCCGTGGACATCGCCGGCATCGCAGCCAAGCTGGAACGCCTCAACCCCAGGGTCGCGGCCACGGCCGAGCGCCTCGCCCTGGCCGTCCCGGCCGTCCGGGCGCGCCTGGACCGGGAGTACGAGCAGCTGCTGGCCGGGCTGGAGCGCTCGGTCAAGCCCTACCGGGGGGAGGTGGCGGGCTTCCCCCGGCTGCCCGAGCACGGCCTGGGCGCCGAGGAGGTCCTGGCCACGGTCGAGGACCTGGCGGCCCGCGAGCGGTCCCGCTGGCGCGACGGGCAGGCCTCGGGGGCGGTGTACCACGGCGGCGACGACCATGTGGCCTTCCTGAACCGGGTGTACGCGGCCGCCTCCCAGGTCAACCCGTTGCACGCCGACCTGTGGCCGAGCGGGGCCAAGTTCGAGGCCGAGATCGTGGCCATGACCGCGGCCCTGCTCGGCGGCGACACCGTCCAGGGCGACGACCCGGCCCGCCAGGTCGTGGGCACGGTCACCTCGGGCGGGACCGAGAGCATCCTGCTGGCCATGAAGGCCTACCGGGACCGGGCCAGGGCCCGGCGGCGCCGGCGGGTCGCCCACCCTGAGGTGGTCGCGCCCACCACCGCCCACGTCGCCTTCGACAAGGCGGCCCAGTACTTCGGCATCGAGCTGGTCCGGGTGCCGGTGGGCCCGGACCTCCGGGCCGACGTGGCCGCGATGCGCCGGGCCGTGACCCGCAACACCGTGGCCATGGTCGGCTCGGCGCCCAGCTTCCCCCACGGGGTCGTCGACCCCGTCGAGGGGCTGGCCGCGGTCGCCGCCGACCGCGGCATCGGCTTCCACACCGACGCCTGCCTGGGCGGGTTCGTCCTGCCGTGGGCCCGGCGGCTCGGCTACGACGTGCCCGGATTCGACTTCTCGGTCCCCGGGGTCACCTCGATGTCGGCCGACACCCACAAGTTCGGCTACGCCGCCAAGGGCACCTCGGTGGTCCTGTACCGGGGCGCCGAGCTCCGCTCCCACCAGTACTTCACCGCCACCGAGTGGCCCGGCGGCCTGTACTTCTCCCCCACCCTGGCCGGCAGCCGGCCGGGCGGGCTCAGCGCCGCCTGCTGGGCGGCCATGGTCGCCACCGGCGACGACGGCTACCTGGAGGCGACCCGCCGGATCCTCGAGACCGGCGCCGCCGTCCGCGACGGCATCGCCGCCATCTCGGAGCTGCGGGTGCTGGGCGACCCCCTGTGGGTGGTCGCGTTCGGGTCCGACACCCTCGACATCTACCGGGTGCTGGAGCGGATGACCGCCCGGGGCTGGAGCCTGAACGGCCTGCACCGTCCCCCGGCCGTGCACCTGTGCGTCACCCTGCGCCACACCCGGCCGGGGGTTGCCGAGCGGTTCCTGGCCGACCTGCGTGCCTCGGTTGCCGAGGTCCGCTCCCAGCCCGCCGGCGAGCGGGGGATGGCCCCGGTCTACGGCCTGGCCGCCACCCTGCCTTTCCGCGGCGTGGTCCGCGACCTGCTCAAGCGCTACATCGACCTGCTCTACCGGCCCTGACGGGTCCGGCCCCATGGTTTGAAGACGGCCAGGACGATCGCCACCAGCAGGGCCGCGGGGGAGACGACCGGCGGGAAGATCAGCTGGCCGACCTCGAGGGGGACCGGGAGGCCGGCCTGGAACTGGCGGGCCCGGTCGGCGTGGGCGGCCACCTCGGGGGCGAGGGCGACCAGGACGAGGGCGGTGAGGACCAGGTTCAGCACCAGCTTGACGGCCACCCACCAGTACCGGACCAGCCCGTAGCGGCTGCCGAGGCCGAGCACGACCCCGGTGAGCAGGGAGAGGAGGCCGCAGGCGAGCAGCGGCCCGACCGCGACCAGCTCGAGGGCCCGGTAGCAGAGTGCTCTGGTCGCGAGGTCGTCGCTGGCCAGGGCGGTGAAGATCAGCACGCCCATGGCCACGTCGACGCCGAGCCAGGCCCCGGCCGAGGCGATGTGGAGCACCAGGACGCCCTTGCGGGTCCGGGACCCCAGTCGCCAGCGCACGGTCGCCGGAGCGGCCGGTTGGGTCACGGGCCGGCCGGGCCGGCGGCGTAGTCGCCGAGGCCATGCTCGAGCAGGGCGAAGGCGCGCTCGGCGACGGCGCGGACGTCGCCGGCGAGCCCGGCCGGGTCGTGCTCGGTCAGGACCCGGCGGCGGGTGTGGTCGACCAGGGCCCGCTGGACGCCGACCAGGGCGTTGGCCGCCACCTGGGCGTCGAGGTCGCCGGGGGCGGCGCCGGTGTCGGCGGCCAGCCGGTCGGCCAGAGCGGCGGCGGTGCGGGCGAACGCCTGCTGCTCACGGGCCCGCAGGGCCGGGCTGGCGGCGATCACCCGGTTCATGGTCCGCAGCCGCTCCAGGGCCAGGTCGTCCCCGGCCCCGGCCTGGGCCAGCAGGCCGCCGGTCCCGAGCAGCTGGCGGCGGAAGGCGGCCAGGGCCGGCTCCCCCGGCGCCCGGCCGGCGACGGCCTCGACCAGGTCGGCCCCGAACGCCTCGAGCCGGAAGAAGAACAGGTCCTCCTTGGTCGGGAAGTAGTTGAACACCGTGGCCACCGCCACCTGCGCCTCCCGGGCGACCTCGGCCACGGTCACCCGCTCGAACCCCCGGTCGGCGAACAGCCGCCAGGCGGTGTCGGCGATCAGCTGGCGCGTCTGGGCCTTCTTGCGCTCCCGCAGCCCCATCTCGGTCATGGGGCGACCCTAGCATGAATTTTGGTCTCGCTCCATCTTTGGAGTTGCTATGGGACAAACCCGGGCCCGGCACCGGGAGGGGTTTGCGCCGGACCCTCGGCGGAACGGTCTTGAGCGATTGTGCGTGCGTGTCCCACTCGGGCGGGGGGCGTGAGGAGGCAGCGTGGCCGCGATACTGGATCGCGACCGGACCGTCGCCGGTCCCGGCTTCAGCCGCTGGCTGATCCCGCCGGCCGCGCTGGCCGTGCACCTGTCGATCGGGCAGGCGTACGCCACCAGCGTCTACAAGACGGCGCTGGTCAACCACTTCGACACCAGCCTGACCGCCATCGGGCTGATCTTCTCGATCGCGATCGTGATGCTGGGGCTGTCGGCGGCCGTCGGCGGCACCTGGGTCGACCGCAACGGCCCCCGCAAGGCGATGTTCGTCTCGGCCTGCTGCTGGGCGGCCGGGTTCATGGTCGCCGCCCTCGGCGTGTCGGCCAAGCAGCTGTGGGTGGTCTACCTCGGCTACGGGGTGATCGGCGGGATCGGGCTCGGCATCGGCTACATCTCGCCGGTGTCCACCCTGATCAAGTGGTTCCCCGACCGGCCGGGGCTGGCCACCGGCATGGCCATCATGGGCTTCGGCGGCGGGGCCCTGATCGCCAGCCCCCTCTCGACCCAGCTGCTGTCCTGGTTCGACCCGAGCTACAACCCCGCCGACCCCAAGTCCGTGGCCAGTGGGGCGGCGGTGACGATGCTGTTCGTCACCCTCGGCCTCCTCTACTTCGCGGTCATGATGTACGGCGCCTTCACGGTCAGGGTCCCGCCCGAGGGCTGGCGGCCGGAGGGCTTCGACCCGGCCTCCCTCAAGGCCAAGCCGCTGGTGACCACGGCCAACGTCTCGGCCGCCAACGCCATCCGCACCCCCTCGTTCTGGCTGCTCTGGACGGTCCTGGCCTGCAACGTCACCGCCGGGATCGGCATCCTCGAGCAGGCGTCGCCGATGATCCAGGACTTCCTCCGTGACCAGGGCGGCACCTCGTCGGTGACGGTGGCGGTCGCCGGCGGCTTCGTCGGGCTGCTGTCCATGGCCAACATGGCCGGGCGGTTCGGCTGGTCGGCCACCTCCGACGTGATCGGGCGCAAGCCCATCTACATGCTGTACCTGGGCGGCGGGATGGTCTGCTACACCCTGCTGGCGCTGATCGGCTCGACCGGCACGGCCATCTTCGTGCTGCTGGCGGCCGTGATCCTGTCCTTCTACGGCGGTGGCTTCGCCACCGTCCCGGCCTAGCTGCGCGACCTCTTCGGGCCCTTCCAGGTGGGCGCCATCCACGGCCGGCTGCTCACCGCCTGGTCGGTCGCGGGCGTGGCCGGCCCCCTGATCATCAACCGGTTCCTTGACGCCCAGGGCAAGCCGGGGACGCTGACCGCCGAGGCCTACCGGCCGGCCCTGCTGACCATGGTCGGGATCCTGGCCGTCGGCTTCGTGGCCAACCTGCTCATCTGGGCCGTCCCCGAGCGCTTCCACGAGCCGGCCCACGAGGCCGAGCAGGTCATGGCCGATGCGGAAAGGACGTCGTGATGTCGACAAGAGCCAGACTGGTGTTCGGCTGGGCCCTGGTCGGGATCCCGCTCGCCTACGGCGTGTACGAGACCCTGATCAAGGCGTCCTCGTTGTTCACCGGCTGACCGGGACCGGCGCCGGGTCGGTGCGGGTGCGGCCGTAGAGGGTGGTGCGCTGCTCCAGGCGGCGGCCCAGCGGCTCGACGATCGCCCGGAACTCGGCCTCCTCCATGAGCTGGCCGTGGGCGGCCCCGGCGGCGCGGCTGATGTTCTCGTCCATCAGCGTGCCGCCGAGGTCGTTGACTCCGGCCGCCAAGGCCTGGCGGACCCCGTCGGCACCCATCTTCACCCACGAGACCTGGATGTTGTCGATCAGGCCGTGGTAGGCGATCCGGCCGACGGCGTGGATCAGCACCGTCTCGCGGAAGGTCGGCCCGGGCCGGGACTGGCGCTTGCGGTACATGGGCGCGGCCATGTGCACGAACGGCAGGGGCACGAACTCGGTGAACCCACCCGTCTCGGCCTGCAGGGCCCGGGTCCGTAGCAGGTGCCTGGCCCAGTGCCGGGGCGACTCGACGTGGCCGAACATGATGGTGATGTTGGAGCGCAGCCCGACCGAGTGGGCCACCCGGTGGACCTCCAGCCACTCCTCGGTGGTCACCTTGTCCGGGCAGATGACCGCCCTGACCTCGTCGTCGAGGATCTCGGCGGCGGTGCCGGGCAGGCTGGCCAGGCCGGCCGCCTTGAGCCGCAGCAGGTAGTCGCGCAGGGGCTCGCCGAGGCGGCGGGCGCCCTCGTGGACCTCCAGGGCGGTGAAGCCGTGGATGTGCATGCCGGGCACGGCGTCGTGGACGGCCTCGGCCACGTGCAGGTAGTAGTCGCCGTCGAAGCTGGGGTGGATGCCGCCCTGGAGGGTGACCTCGGTGGCCCCGCGCTCGTCGGCCTCGACCACCCGCCTGGCCACCTCGTCCAGGCCGAGCAGGTAGGGCGCGCCGCGCAGGTTGAGGCTGGCCGGCCCCTTGGAGAAGGCGCAGAAGCGGCAGCGGAAGGTGCAGACGTTGGTGTAGTTGATGTTGCGGTTGCGGACGAAGGTGACGACGTCCCCCACCGCCTGGCGGCGCAGGTCGTCGGCGACCTCGGCCACCGCCCGGACCTCCGGCCCCCTGGCCGCGAACAGGGCGGCCAGCTCGTCCTCGCCCGGCTGCTGTCCGGCCGCCACCCCGGCCAGGACCTCCCCCACCCGGCCCCCGGCCGCGGCGCTCGGGAACCGCGCCGGGTCGATCAGGATCGGCGGGGGGTCGTGGTCGCCGGCCGCCCAGCGGTCGTCGCGGGCCAGGCCCTCGGCGTCGGCGCGGTCGAGGACCGGGAAGCGGAGGTCGGGGTCGAGCCAGCGGCCCGGGTCGGCGGCGAACTCGGGGTAGACGGTGAGCCGGGGGGCCAGGGTCATGCCGGCGGCCTCGGTCACCTGGCGCAGCCGCTCCAGGGCCGGCCACGGTGCCTCGGGGTTGACGTGGTCGGCCGTCACCGGGCTGACCCCGCCCCAGTCGTCGATGCCCGCCTCCAGCAGGACCCCGAAGTCCTCGGTGAGGTTCGGCGGGGCCTGGAGGTGGACCTCCGGGGGGAGCAGGACCCGGGCGGCGGCGATCGTCCACAGGTAGTCCTCGAGCGAGGGCGGGGCCGCCCCGGCCATGGCCGTGCCGGGCTTGGGGCGGAAGTTCTGGACGATCACCTCCTGGACGTGGCCGTGGCGGCGGTGGGCGGCGGCAATCGCGGCCATGGCCTCCAGCCGCTCGGCCCGGGTCTCGCCGATCCCGACCAGGATCCCGGTGGTGAACGGGACCGTCAGCTCCCCGGCCGCCTCCAGGGTGGCCAGCCGCCGCGCCGGCACCTTGGTCGTGCAGCGGGCGTGGGGGCCGCCGGGCTCATGCAGCCGCTCCGACAGCGACTCCAGCATCATCCCCTGGCTGGCGCTGACCCGGCGGAGGGTGGCCAGCTCGTCGGGGAGCAGGGCGCCGGCGTTGGCGTGGGGCAGCAGGCCGGTCTCGTCCAGCACCAGCCGGCAGGACGCCGCCAGGTACTCGACCGTGGACCCGTGGCCGAGCGCGGCCAGGGCGCCGCGGGCCACCGGGTAGCGCTCCTCGGGCCGCTCCCCGAGGGTGAACAGGGCCTCGTGGCAGCCGGCGGCCGCCCCCGCCCGGGCGATCTCCAGCACCTGCTCGGGCGTCAGGTAGGCCGAGCTCCCGAGCCGGGCCGGCGGCTTGGCGAAGGTGCAGTAGCCGCAGTGGTCGCGGCAGAGCATGGTCAGCGGGATGAAGACCTTGGGCGAGTAGGTGACCCGGTTCCCATGGTGACGCTCGCGAACGCGGCGGGCCTCGGCCAGCAACTCGCCCAGCGGCGCAGCCGGCGAGATGTCCATGCCTGGCAGCGTCAGCCCATCACTTCAAAAAGTCAAGCGACCCCGGTGGGTCAGGAACGGGGTGGTACGGTCCTGTCGTGCCCAAGAACTACCCGCTCCCGGGGCCGGTGGCCCGATCGCTGGAGGTCGTCGGGGACCGCTGGACGCTGCTGGTGGTCCGGGAGCTGCTGCTGGGCGGGCGGCGCTGGGCCGAGCTGGAGCGGGCCCTGCCCGGCATCCCTTCCAACCTGCTCGCCGAGCGCCTGCGCCTGCTCGAGGACGAGGGCGTGCTCGAGCGGGGCTCCGAGGCCCGCGTCTACCACCTCACCGACAAGGGCCGCGACCTCGCCCCGGTGCTGGCCAGCCTGGCCGCCTGGGGCACCCGCCACTGCGGCGAGCCGTCCTCGGCCGTGGCCACCCACGCCGGCTGCGGCGGCCGGGTCCTGATGCGCTCCTCCTGCGCCCGCTGCGGCGCCCCCGTCCCCCCCGAGTCCCTGGACGTCCGCGACCTGGACTGATCGCTGCCGTCAGCCCAGGGCGACCGGGATCGCCCCCTCCGCCACGGCGGCGACGATGGTGGCGGCGCCCACGATCTGGGCGCCGTCGACCAGGTCGGCTTCGGTGATGCCCCTGGGGGTGGTGCAGGCGCTGCAGCCCCAGATCTGGCCGCCGGCCTCGACGAACGAGGCGACCAGCTCGGCCAGGTCGGGGAAGCCCTGGGCGGTCACCGACTCGGCGTAGCCGCGCTTGCACAGCCAGGCGCCCTCGATGGTCAGGACCACCAGCGCCTCCTGGCCGGAGGCGGCGGCCACGTTGGCGGCGATGAAGGGGACGATCGCCCGCTCCGGGTCGTCCCGCCCGTGGGTGCAGTGGAACAGCATCCTCGTCATCTGGTGCTCACCTGGTGCTCACCTGGTTCTCACCGTGGCCCGACCTCCCCGGTAGCCATCGCTCGGAGAGGGCAGACTAACCTCCGGCAGCCGACGGCGAGGAGGGGTCGTGGCACGGACGCGCATGGTGGTGGTCGGCGGGGACGCGGCCGGGATGAGCGCCGCCTCCCAGGCGCGCAGGCGCCGTCCGCCCGCTGAGCTGGAGGTCGTCGCCTTCGAGCGGGGCCCGCATGTCTCCTACTCGGCCTGCGGGCTCACCTACTACGCCGGCGACGTGGTCAAGGACTGGCGCGACCTGGTCGCCCGCACCGCCGAGGAGTTCAGCGCCCAGGACATCGAGGTCCGCACCGGCCATGAGGTCGAGGCCGTCGACCTGGAGGCCCGGCGGGTCCGGGTCCGCGACCTCGACGCCGGCCGCGTGGTCGACGAGGCCTGGGACGTGCTGGTGGTGGCCACCGGCTCCGAGCCGGTGCGACCGCCCATCGACGGCATCGACCTGCCCGGGGTGTACGGCCTGTCCGTGCTCCAGGACGGCATCGACCTGCGCAGGGCGGTCGACGCCGGCCCAGAGCGGGCGGTGATCGTCGGCGGCGGCTACATCGGCCTCGAGGCCGCCGAGGCCCTGGTCAAGCGGGGGATCCCCACCGCCCTGGTCGAGGCCGCCCCCCAGGTCATGGGCCGGATGGACCCCGACATGGGCGAGCTCATCTCCCAGGCGGTCCGCGACATCGGGGTCGAGCTGTACCTGGAGGAGGCGGTGGAGGCGATCGAGGGCGACGACCGCGTCCGGGCCGTCCGCACCGCCGCCCGGACTCTGGACGCCGACCTGGTCGTCCTCGGCCTCGGCACCCGCCCGGGCGTCGGCCTGGCCGAGGCGGCCGGCATCGAGCTCGGCCACAGCGGGGCCATCGCCGTCAACCCGCGCATGCAGACCCGCCACGACGGGGTCTGGGCGGCCGGCGACTGCGCCGAGGCCCGGCACCTCGTCTCCGGCGAGCCGGTCAGCTACCACCTGGGGACGATCGCCAACAAGCAGGGCCGCGTCTGCGGCATCAACGTCGGCGGCGGCTACGCGACCTTCCCGGGCGTGCTCGGCACGGCCGTGTCCAAGGTGTGCGACGTCGAGGTCGCCCGCACCGGCCTGTCCGAGGCCGAACTGGGCCCGCTCGGCCTCCAGTGGGAGCAGGCAGTGGTCGAGTCCACCACCCGGGCCGGCTACTTCCCGGGGGCCGACCCGTTGCGGGCCAAGGTGGTGGCCGAGCGCCGCTCGGGCCGGCTGCTGGGCGCCCAGATCGTCGGCCGCGAGGGCTCGGCCAAGCGCATCGACGTGTTCGCGACCGCGCTCTGGAACCAGATGACCGTGGCCGAGATGGTCAACATGGACCTGTCCTACGCGCCGCCGTTCTCGCCGGTCTGGGACCCGGTCCTGATCGCCACCCGCAAGCTGTCCGAGCAGGTCGAGCGGACCCTGGGCGACTACCTGTAGCCCGGCGCCGGCCCGAGGCTCAGGAGGCCTCGAGGCCGAACAGCTCCAGCCGGTGCTCGGCGCAGAGCCCCAGGCTGGTCGCCTCCGGCCGCCCGCAGGCCCTGACCGTCCCGTCGGGCATGTGCACGTCCGCCCAGCAGGCGTCCTCGGCCTGGGGAGCCCGGAACAGCGCCCGGGCCGCGGCCAGCGACAACGGGGCCAGCTCGGTGTCGACGTCGATGTCCATACGTCGTCTGCATCGGCATGCCGCAGCACCCGGTGTAGCCCCCATGCTCGGTCCGCCGACCGATTAGGATGAGACGGACACCCACTGCGGCCGGAACAGCGATGCCCTTCAACCTGCAACCGATCGACGTGCTCCTGCTCGTGCTCCTGGCCCTGGCCGCCCTCAGCGGCTGGCGGCGCGGGTTCGCGATGGTGCTCCTCGGGTACCTGGGGCTGCTGGTCGGCCTGGCCCTGGGGGCGTGGGCGGCCACCCAGGCCGGGCTGCTGGTCTCGGCCGACGCCTCGGCCCGGCGGCTGCTCACCGCGGTGGTGGTGTTCTTCCTGGTCGCGGCCGCCTGCCACGCCGTCGGCAACCTGCTCGGGATCCGGGTCCGGTCCCTGCTCGGCGGGCGCTGGACGAGCCAGGCCGACGCCGTCGGCGGGGCGGTGGTGGCCACGGTGGTGGCGGCCATCGCCATGTGGTTCATCGCCCTCACCCTCAGCAACGTGCCCCTGTCGCCGTTCACCAGGGCGGTCCACTCCTCGAGCGTGCTGCGGACCATCGACACCTACGCCCCCCGGCCCCCGGCCGCCCTGGCCCAGCTGCGGGGGCTGCTCGACCGCTCGGGGTTCCCGGAGGCGTTCGCCACCCTGCGGCCGCCGGTGGTGTCCGGTCCCCCGCCCGAGGCGGCCCGGAACCAGGCCATCCTGCGGGCGGCCAACTCGACCCTCCAGATCGAGAGCCGGGGCTGCGGGGGGGTGCTGTTCGGCAGCGGCTTCCCGGTCGCCACCAACCTGGTCGTCACCAACGCCCACGTGGTCGCCGGGTCGCGCCACCACGAGGTCCTCACCAACGAGGGGGCGCGGGCCGCGGCCAGCGTCGTCTACTTCGACCCGTCCCACGACCTGGCCCTGCTGTCGGTCCCCGACCTGACCGTGAAGCCGCTGCGCCTGGCCGGGGCGGCGGCCACCCGCGGCCAGGAGGCGGTGGTGATCGGCTACCCGAGCGGCGGGCCCCAGAAGTACATCGGGGCCACGATCGTGCTCCGGACCCGGCCCGAGGCGCCCGACATCTACGCCCGCCCCCAGAACGCCCGCCGCGACATCTACGTGCTCCACGCCGCCGTCCGCAAGGGGGTCAGCGGCGGCCCGGTGGTCGACCTGCGGGGCCGGGCGCTCGGGGTGGTGTTCGCCGCCTCAACGGTCGAGAAGACCGAGGGCTACGCCCTCACCAACGCCGAGGTCCGCCGGGCCCTGAACCGCAACGACGGCAACCGCCGGCCGGTGTCGGTGGGCGGCTGCGCGGTCTAGGGAGGGCCCGCCCCGGGCGCGGGACCGGGCGCCAGGGCGGCCCGGCAGGCCTCCTCGAAGGAGACCAGGTCGCGGGGCATGAGGCGGCGGGCGGCGCCGTTGGTCACCACCACCCGGTTGCGCAGCCCCTCGGCCAGGGGCCGGGCCACCGCCGCCGGGACGTCGGTGACCAGGCCGATCCAGCGCGACGACAGCCCCGGGGTGAACAGGGGCACGCTGACGATCAGCCGCCGCCGGCCCTCCAGCCGGGCGAACCGCAGCAGCATCTCCCGGTAGGTCAGCACCTCGGGCCCGCCGATCTCCAGCCGCTGGCCGCGGGTCGCCTCGGTCCCGGCGGCGTCGGCCAGGTAGCCGACCGCGTCGGCGAGGGCGATGGGCTGGCTGGCCGTCTCCACCCAGCGCGGGCAGACCATCACCGGCAGCCGCCGGACCAGCTGGACCAGCATCTCGAAGCTGGCCCCGCCCCGGCCGAGCACGATCGCCGCCCGCAGCACGGTCAGGTCGGGGCCGGTCGAGGCGAGCGCGTCCTCGACCGCCCGGCGGCTGGCCAGGTGCTCGCTAAGGCCCTCGCGCTCGTCGCCCAGCCCGGACAGGTAGACGACCCGGTCGACCCCGGCCGCCCTGGCCGCCCGCCCGAAGGCGCGGGCGTGGTGCAGGTCGCGCCGGGCGAATGAGCCCTTCTCGGCCATGGAGTGGACCAGGTAGTAGGCGACCTCGACCCCCTCGAGGGCCGGGGCCAGGGTGGCCTGGTCGTCGAGGTCGAACCGGTGCGGGACGGCGCCGGCCGGGCCGCGGTGGCGGTCGGGGTGGCGGGTGGCGGCCCGGACCGTGTGGCCCCGGCCGGTGAGCTCGGGCACGAGGGCGCCGCCGACGAACCCGCTCGCGCCGGTGACGAGCATCTCCATGCCGGCAATCTTCTCCCCAGGCACCATCCCGCGCATCCCGGCCGGGTGCCCCGGCATGCTGGACGCGGGCCGGGGCCGCTGGCAGGCTTGCCGCCATGGAGCGCTCGGCCGGCATCGGCGCGCTGGTGCACCGCATGGAGGGGCTGCTGGAGCCGCTGGAGGCGCGCGGCGACCCGGCCCGCTTCTTCCT
>DASZON010000140.1:0-6349 GCA_035550755.1 Actinomycetota bacterium
AGTTCACCCTGCCCGACCGCAACAAGGTCACCATGACCGTGCCGTTCATGCGCGCCTACACCCAGCTGCTGGTCAAGACCTGCCACCGCCGGGGCGCGTTCGCCATGGGCGGCATGTCGGCCTTCATCCCCAGCCGCAAGCAGCCCGAGATCAACGACCGCGCCTTTGCCAAGGTCCGCGAGGACAAGCAGCGTGAGGCCGGCGACGGGTTCGACGGCACCTGGGTCGCCCACCCTGACCTGGTCCCGGTGGCCGAGGAGGTGTTCGACGGGGTCCTCGGCGACCGGCCCAACCAGGTCGACCGCCAGCGCGACGACGTCCGGGTCGGCCAGGCGGAGCTGCTCGACATCGCCTCCACCCCCGGTGAGGCTTCCGAGGAGGGGCTGCGCAACGACGTCAACGTCGGCATCCAGTACATCTCCTCGTGGCTGCGCGGCCAGGGGGCGGCCCCGATCTTCAACCTGATGGAGGACGCGGCCACGGCCGAGATCGCCCGTTCCCAGGTCTGGCAGTGGGTCCACAACGGCGTCAAGCTGGCCGAGGGCCAGACGGTCACCGCCGACCTGGTCCGCCAGACCGCCACCGAGGAGCTGGACAAGATCCGCCAGCAGGTGGGTGACGAGTTCTATTACGCCGAGGGCCGCCCCGACCAGTCCAGGGCCCTGTTCGAGCAGGTCGCCCTGGCCGACGAGTTCATCGAGTTCCTGACCATCCCCGCCTACGAGCAGCTGGACTGACCGAGCATCGGACGCGAGGAGGTTGGGCGCCGATGGACCGACAGGCCCTCATCCGCCGGCTGGAGGAGATCGTCGGCCCCCAGGGGGTGATCTCCGAGCGCAACCAGCTGCGTACCTACGAGTGCGACGGCCTGGCCAACTTCCGGGTCATCCCCAGTCTTGTCGTGCTCCCCGAGACGGCCGACCAGGTGCAGGGGACGGTCAAGGCATGCCACGACGCCGGGGTACCGTTCGTCGCCCGCGGGTCGGGCACCGGCCTGTCCGGCGGGGCCCTGCCGGTGTCGGACGGGGTGCTGATCGTGCTCGCCCGCATGCGCCGCGTCCTGGACGTCGACCTCGAGAACCGGCGGGCCGTGGTCGAGCCGGGGGTGCTCAACCTCCAGGTCACCAAGGAGGTCGCCCCCGAAGGCCTCTACTACGCCCCCGACCCGTCCAGCCAGCAGGTCTGCTCCATCGGGGGCAACGTGGCCGAGAACTCGGGCGGCGCCCACTGCCTCAAGTACGGGTTCACCACCAACCACGTGACCGCCCTGGAGGTCGTCCTGCCCGACGGCGAGCTCGTCCACCTGGGCGGGGACGGCAGGTCGCCCGACCCGCCCGGGTACGACCTGCTCGGCGCCTTCGTCGGCTCCGAGGGCACCCTCGGTATCACCACCACCGTGACCCTGCGGCTGCTGCGCAAGCCCGAGGCGGTCCGGACCCTGCTGGCCGCCTTCGAGAGCACCGACCACGCCGGCGACGCCGTCTCCAGGATCATCGGGGCCGGGATCGTCCCGGCGGCCATCGAGATGATGGACGCCCTGGCCATGGAGGCGGCCGAGGCGGCCGTGCACGTCCACTACCCCGAGGGGGCCGGGGCGTGCCTGGTGGTGGAGCTGGACGGCCCCGCGGCCGAGGTCGCGCACCAGTTCGAGGAGGTCGAGCGGCACTGCCAGGAGGCCGGCTCGACCACCATCCAGATCGCCGAGGACGACGACCAGCGGGCCCTGTTCTGGAAGGGCCGCAAGTCCGCCTTTGCCGCCGTGGGACGGATCAGCCCCGACTACTACGTCCAGGACGGGGTCATCCCCCGCACCGCCCTGCCCGAGGTGCTGCGCAAGATCAACCAGATGGCCGACGAGCGCGGGCTGCGGGTGGCCAACGTCTTCCACGCCGGCGACGGCAACCTGCACCCGCTGGTGCTGTACGACGGCTCGGTGGAGGGGCAGGAGGAGCGGGCCGAGGAGCTGGCCGCCGAGATCCTCTTCACCTGCCTGGAGCACGGCGGCTCGATCACCGGCGAGCACGGGGTCGGCTTCGACAAGAAGCAGTACCTGCCCCGCCAGTTCAGCGCCGAGGACCTGGACACCATGCAGCTGGTCCGCTGCGCCTTCGACCCCGACGGGCGCAGCAACCCGGGCAAGGTGTTCCCGACCCCGCGGCTGTGCGGCGAGCGGCCCGGCCCCCGCCGGGTCCACCCGGTCGAGCAGGCCGGCCTGGCGGAGGTGTTCTAGCCATGGGCGTCCAGGACCTCGAGCGGGACGGCCTGATCCGGCCGGCCGAGGGGGCGTACCCGGTCGACGGGGTCGAGCCCCGGTTCCTGGCCCGGCCGCGGTCGGTCGACGAGGCCAGCCAGGTGCTGCGGGCGGCCGCCGCCGAGGGCCTGGCGGTGGGCTTCATGGGTAGTGGCAGCAAGCTCGGGCTGGGCAACCCCCCCGAGCGGCTCGACCTGCTGGTGGAGACCGGGGCGCTCGACCAGGTGCTGGAGCACGCCGCCGGCGACCTGGTCGTACGGGCCCAGGCCGGGGTGCGGCTGGCCGACCTCCAGGCCGCCCTGGCCCCGGCCGGCCAGCAGCTCGCCCTCGACCCGCCCGAGCCGCGGGCGACCCTGGGCGGGGTGGTGGCGGCCAACGCCTCGGGTCCCCGCCGGCTGCGCTACGGCACGGTCCGCGACCTGCTCATCGGCATCACCGTGGTGCTGGCCGACGGCACCGTGGCCAGGGCCGGCGGCAAGGTGGTCAAGAACGTCGCCGGCTACGACCTGGCCAAGCTGTTCTGCGGGTCGCTCGGCACCCTTGGCATGGTCGCCGAGGTCATCTTCCGCCTCCACCCGGCCCCGGCGGCCGCGTCCGTGGTCACCCTCGGGGTCGAGGGGCCCGGGCAGGCCGGCCAGGCCGTGCTGGCGTTGCAGCGCTCGACCCTGGAGCCGAGCGCGGTCGAGCTGACCGTGGACGAGTGGGGCTGGCCGGGGCGGCTCACGGTGGTGTTCGAGGGCATCCAGCCGGGCGTCGAGGCCCAGGCGGCGGCCGCGGCCGAGCTGCTCGGCCGGGTCGGTGAGGCGGCCACGGCCGGGCCGGGGCAGACCGAGGCCGCCCTGAGCCAGCTCGGGGCGCTGCCGTTCGAGAAGGCCGAGTACGCGCTCAAGGCCACCTTCCCCCCTGCCCAGCTGGCCGGGGCCCTGGCCGACCTGCTCGGGGGGCGCCAGGGCTGGGGCGGCGGCCCGGTCAGCGCCCACGCCGCCACCGGGGTGCTGTGGATGGCCAGCGGCCTGCGCGAGGGGGACCTGCCGCCCGACAGCCCCACGTTCCCGAGGGCTGCCCGGTCGATCCGCGAGGCCAGGGAGCGGCTGGCCGCCCGCGGGGGCCGCCTGGTCCTGGTCAAGGGGTCCCCCGAGCTCAAGCGGGCGGTCGACGTGTGGGGACCGCCGGGGGACGCCGCCGGGCTGATGCGCCGGGTCAAGGAGCGGTTCGACCCCGACCGCCGCCTCAGCCCCGGCCGGTTCGTGGGAGGCATCTGATGACCGAGCAGACGGGACAGGGACCGGAGGGGTCCGGGGAACCCCAGGGGGGTGCCCCGCAGCGTCGGGTACCGGCCCACGAGCGGGCCTCGGCGACCCAGGTGGGGGCCAGGGGCCCGGAGGGGCTGCCGGACGAGGTCGGGGCCGACCCCGGCCAGGCGGACCGGGCCACCGACGGCGCCGGGCGGCCCGAGGCCGGGGTGGCCGTGCTGCCCGCCTTCGACGACCACCACCCGCCGGAGCAGGAGCTGATCGACGACTGCGTCCACTGCGGCTTCTGCCTGCCCACCTGCCCGACCTACGTGCTCTGGGGCGAGGAGATGGACTCGCCCCGGGGGCGGATCTACCTGATGGAGATCGGTCGCCAGGGCGAGCCCCTCAACGACGAGATGGTCCGCCACTTCGACCAGTGCCTCGGCTGCATGGCCTGCGTCACCGCCTGCCCGTCGGGGGTCCAGTACGGCAAGCTGATCGAGGCCACCCGCCAGCAGGTCGAGCGCCGCTACCCGCGCTCCCGCCGCGACCGGGCCTTCCGGGCGCTGATCTTCCGGCTGTTCCCCTACCCGAGACGGCTGCGGCTGCTGCGCGGGCCCCTGCGCCTGTACCAGCGCTCGGGCCTCGGCGACCTGGTCCGGCGGGCCGGGCTCGCGGACCGGCTGCTGCCCCAGCGCCTGTCGGCCATGGAGCGGCTGGCCCCGAACCTCGGCCGGAAGGAGGAAGTCCCCGAGGTGACCCCGGCCACCGGGCCGCGACGGCGCCGGGTCGGGATGCTCACCGGCTGCGTCCAGCGGGGGTTCTTCCCCGAGGTCAACGCGGCCACGGCCCGGGTCCTGGCCGCCGACGGCTGCGAGGTCGTGGCCCCGACCGGCCAGGGCTGCTGCGGCGCCCTCAGCCTCCACGCCGGGCGTGAGGCCGAGGCCCAGGCGTTCGCCAGGGCGGCCATCCAGACCTTCGAGGCCGCCGGGGTCGACCAGGTGGTGGTGAACGCCGCCGGCTGCGGCTCGGCCATGAAGGAGTACGGCCACCTGCTCCGCGACGACCCGGCCTTCGCCGAGCGGGCCGAGGCGTTCTCGGCCCGGGTCCGCGACCTGTCCGAGCTGCTGGTCGAGCTCGGCCCGGTCGCCCCCCGGCACCCGCTGCCCATGAAGGTGGCCTGGCACGACGCCTGCCACCTGGGCCACGCCCAGGGCATCCGGGCCCAGCCCCGCCAGGCCCTGCGGGCCATCCCCGGCCTGGAGGTGCGCGAGATCGCCGAGGGCGAGATCTGCTGCGGCTCGGCCGGCATCTACAACCTGACCGAGCCCGAGCCCGCCGCCGAGCTGGGCGACCGCAAGGCCGCCAACGTCCTCGCCACCGGCGCCGACCTCCTGGTCACCTCCAACCCCGGCTGCCTCCTCCAGCTCCGCAACGCCCTCGAGCGCCGCGGCGAGGGCATGGCCATGGCGCACGTCGCCGAGGTCCTGGACGCCGCCGTCCGCGGCGCCAGCCCCGGCTCCCTGGTGGAGCGCCGGCGCTAGACGAGGGCGCTAGACCAGCCGGAGCCGCCGGGCCACGGCCAGCAGGACCCCGAGGGTGGCGCCGAAGGTGAGGTGGCCGACGACCCCGCGCAGGTGGCTCTCGACCGGGTAGGCCTGGGGCGGCGGGGTGAAGAACAGGCCGTTGGCCAGCTCGTCGACCAGCAGGAAGCCGCCGGCCCCGGCGGCCAGGCCGGCCTTCAGCGGCGACATGCCGCGGCGGGCGAGGACGGCCGCCACCACCCCGTAGAGCTGGCCCAGCGACTGGTGAAGGGCCAGGGCGAGGGTCCCCGTCTGGTCGTCGGTCGGCTCGATGCCGAGCGCGCCGGCGAGCTTGCGGGCCGAGGCCACCGGGGCGCCCTCGGGCAGCAGCTCCTGCTCGCGCTGCTTGGACTCGTCGCTCTGGCGGCCGTAGTACCAGGTCGTGGCTTTGTCCATGACCTGGCCGGCGAGGTACCCGGCGGCGGCGCCGACGAACAGCACCTTGATGGCACCCTTCATGAGCTCAGCTCCTCGGCAGCATGTCGTCGGCCGGCCGCAGCCGCTTGAGGAGCACGACGAAGGTGTAGCTGTCCCAGCCGCCCGGCCCGCCCCCGCGGTCGTAGTGGGTCCGGGGCGTGATCCCGACCGCCTCCCAGCCGTCCTCCCCGAGCCGGTTGAGCTCGGCCAGGAAGGAGGCCATCGACCGGTCCTCCTGTTCACCCCATTCCTGCACGTACTCGCGGATCGCGTACTCCCACATGGCCGAGAAGCTACCAGCGGGGGCGAGCTGGCGCCCAGCCCGTGCCGGCGGGCTGGGCCCCAGGGTCGGAGGTCAGGCCGCCTGGGCGGCGGTCACCGGCACCCCTCCGGTGACCCTGAGGATGAAGTTCCCCACCCCCCGGCTGCTGAGGCGGGTGGAGACCCCGGGGAAGCCGGTCGCGCCGCAGCCGATGCCCCAGCTGCTGATGCCGGCCTGGATGTGGCCGGGGCCGGCGGACTTGAAGAACAGGGGGCCGCCGCTGTCGCCCTGGCAGGTGTCGAGGTTGGTGCGGCCGGCACAGAGCATGGTGGCGTCGATGGGGGAGTCGGCGGCGGTGTGGACGGTCTGGCACTTGGCCCGCGAGGTGATCGGCACCTTGGCCTCGCGCATGCGGTCGGGGTAGTTGATCCCGCCGCCGCCGGGGCCGGCCGGCTGCTGGATGGTGTTGCCCCAGCCGGTGACGGTGGCCAGCGTCCCCGGCCGCTCCAGGGCGTCCACGCCCGGGGTGACCAGCTGGACGGGGGCGATGCCGTTGATGGGCGAGGCGAGGTGGATCACGGCGGCGTCGAAGCTGAAGGTC
>DASZON010000141.1:0-2708 GCA_035550755.1 Actinomycetota bacterium
CCAGTCGGCGCCCGCTCCGCCGCGCCGCTCCACGAGGCCGTGCAGGCCCGTCACGAACACGAGCAGCAGCGGCAGGTACAGGGCTACCAGACCGGACACGATCGCGACCGCGTCGCGGTTGGCCGCGTAGTAGGCCAGCACGTCCTCGATCGGAGCGTCATAGCCCTGCGCGCCCGTTACCGCGAACAACACGTTCTCGATCACCACCAACACCGCGAACCCGATCGCCGCAGCACCGACGAGCCGGCCTCCAACGGACCAACTGCGGGCTGGCGTGGTGGCGGTGTTCTTCGGTGAGCTCATCTCTCACTCCTTCGTTGCGGAGGACGATTCGCCATGCCCGATCGTCCCAAACACCGAAGCGTCAAACAACTAACCACGCGGAGCACTAGGACCGCCGGCTCAGGCCGGGACCGGGCGGGGCAGGAGGCCGGAGGCTTCGACGACCTCGGGGACGGCGGGGGCGGGGCCGAGGCCCATGAGGTGGATGCCGCGGACGGCGGGGAGGGTGCGGACGGAGGCGACCATCTCGGCGGCCAGGCGGATGCCTTCGGCGCGCTGGTCGGCGGCGGCGCGCATGCGCTCGAGGACGGCGTCCGGGACCGACCAGCCGGGGAGGGTGGCGAAGCGCTCCAGCTGGGCGGCCGAGGTGGGCGGGAGGATGCCGGCCAGGATGGCCACCCGGTCGGGGAGGCCGCGGTCGGTCAGGCGGTCCAGCCAGGCGGCGAACTGGGCGAGGTCGTAGACCGGCTGGGTCTGGGCGAAGGTGGCGCCGGCGTCGGCCTTGGCGGCCAGGCGGGCGCCGCCCGACGGGTCGGCGCCGGGGGCCTCGGCCACGCCGACCAGGAACCTGGCCGGGGGGTCGATCACCGTGCCGCCGGGGGCGTGGCCCTGGCCGAGGTCGGTGGCCAGGCGGGCCAGGCCGACGGCGTCCAGGTCGAACACGGGCTTGGCCCCGGTGGCGCCGACCTCCATGGGGTCGCCGGACAGGCAGAGCACGGCCCGGACGCCGAGGGCGTGGGCGCCGAGCAGGTCGGCGGTCAGGGCGAGGCGGTTGCGGTCCCGGCAGGTGAGCTGGAGGACCGGGTCGAGGCCCTCGCCGGCGGCCAGCATGGCCGCGGCCAGGGGGGTCATGCCGACCCGGGCGGTGGCGTTGTCGGTCACGTTGACGGCGTCGACCAGGCCGCGCAGGCGCCCGGCGGCCCGCCGGACGACCCCGGGGTCGGCCGACCGGGGCGGGACCAGCTCGCCGGTGACCACGAACCGGCCCTCGTCCAGCAGCCGGGCCAGGTTCACCGGCGGGGGGCCTGGGCGCGGGCGGCGGCCACGGTGTTGGCCAGGAGCAGGGCCACGGTCATGGGGCCGACCCCGCCGGGGACGGGGGTGAGGGCGCCGGCGACCTCGGCGACCTCGGGGTCGACGTCACCGACGATGCGGCCGCCGACCCGGTGGTTGCCGACGTCGACCACGGCCGCGCCCGGCTTGACCATGTCGGGGGTGATCATGGCCGGCCGCCCGGCCGCCGCCACCAGCACGTCGGCCTGGCGGGTGAACTGCGGCAGCCCCCTGGTGCCGGTGTGGCAGAGGGTCACGGTGGCGTTGGCCCCTGGCGCCTTGGCCGACAGCAGCACGGCCAGGGGCCGCCCGACCAGCAGGCCCCGGCCGACGATGACCGCGTGGCTGCCCTCGACCGGCACCCGCTCGCGGCGCAGCAGCTCGACGATGCCGATGGCCGTGCAGGGGGCGAACCGGGGGTCGCCGCGCAGCAGCCGTCCCTCATTCTCCGGGTGGAGGCCGTCGACGTCCTTGGCCGGGTCGATGGCGTCCTGGACCTCGACCGGGTCCAGCCCGGCCGGCAGGGGCAGCTGGACGAGGATGCCGTTGACCTCCTCGTCGGCGTTGAGCGCGGCCACCGCGGCCCGCACGTCCTCCTGGGCGGCGTCGGCGGGCAGCTCGACCCGCCGCGACCCGATCCCCGACCGCTCGGCCGCCCGCTGCTTGGAGCCGACGTAGATGTGGGAGGCCTCGTCGTCGCCGACCAGCACCGCGGCCAGGGTCGGGCGCCGCCCCTCGGCGGCCAGCTTCTCGACCTCCTCGGCCAGCTCGGCCCGGATCGCCGCCGCCGCCGCCCTGCCGTCCAGCACCCTCGCCGCCATCGGCATCTCCCCTTCCGCCCCGTCCGGTGCCTGCCGCGGCCAGGCTATCCTCCCCTGACCATGGCAGCCCGATCCACCGGGGGACCACCCCGGCGGTCCCCCGGACCCCCCCGACCCAGCCCCGCCGAGCTGGCTTCCGCCGAAGGGCGGTTCGTGCCCGACGTGCTCCGGCCGGGCCTGCGGGTGCTGTTCTGCGGCATCAACCCCGGGCTGTGGTCGGCCGCGGTCGGCCACCACTTCGCCCGGCCCGGGAACCGGTTCTGGAAGGCGCTGCACCTGGGCGGGCTCACCCCGCGGCTGCTCGCCCCCGACGAGGAGGACGAGCTGCTCGCCCTCGGGCTCGGCATCACCAACCTGGTCGAGCGGGCCACCGCCGGCGCCGCCGACCTCGGCCCCGAGGAGCTCCGGGCCGGCGGCGAACGCCTGGCCGCCAAGGTCGCCGCCGCCCGCCCCCGGATGGTGGCCGTCCTCGGGGTCGGCGCCTACCGGACCGCCTTCGCCCGCCCCAAGGCGTCCGTGGGCCCCCTTCCCGACCCGATCGGCGGCGGCGCC